>CALCNZ010000106.1 GCA_937897625.1 uncultured Flavobacteriales bacterium | reverse complement strand
AAGCGGAACATACACTTCAGTATCTGGATGTCATACTGAAACACTTGTGTTGACAGTAAATACCAGCAGTATTTATTTTGTAGATGCAGACGGTGATGGATTTGGTTCAACAACTACAGCGAACTTCTGTTCAATGCCTTCAACGGGTTATTCCTTGAACAACACCGATTGCAACGATGCTGTGAATTCAACCTATCCGGGAGCAACTGAATTGTGTAACGGTGTGGATGATAATTGCAGTGGTTTTATTGATGAGGGTTGTCCTTCGACCATCGCAGGGGAAGAGCCTTTCAATTCAATTCTTGCGCCATCTGGTATGTATTCATACTGCAGTAGTTTTTACGGAACTTTGGCTGGTGCTTTCCCTTCCGCTAATGCTCAATCGAGTTGCATCACTGGTGAAGATGTGTGGTATAATTTTGTTGCGCAATCTTCTGGTGTGACCATCTTTATTGGATCATACGTGAACGATATTGTCATTGAACTTCAAGATGCAAATGGAAATTTGGTTGAAGTAGAAAACACGGTAAACGGTCCGGGCACGGAAGTGTTAACCACTACCAATCTTGTATCCGGACAAGAATACAGAATTGGTATTAGAAATAAAAACAGTAACGTGAATCCAGGTGGAGCGTTTTCAGCTTGTATTCGTCATCTGAGAAGAGGCGGAGCAGATAGCGGAACTAGCGCAACATGGCCGAGCACATTAAGCACTTGTTCGTTGTTCAAAGCATCTTTTTGCGGAGGAACAGGAGTGCAGTATCGTTATACTTGGACGGGTATTTCAGGAACGGCAACTGGACAAGTATTCACAAAGACTCAAACAAGTGATTATTTGAATGTAACTGCGGTAACTCCTTCTCTTCATGCAGGAAGCACTTACAATGTTTTGGTAACTGCAATTTATACTATACCGAATGGTGCTGGTGTTAACGAATTTGTTGAGTTGCCCGCTTTAGCTCCATCAACAATTACAATTTCTCCAGTAGCTAACGTTGCACTGAGAAGTTCGGATCAGCTTTCCAATGGGCCACGCTACCGCGGAAGTATTGTAGCCGCGCTGCCTTGGGTCTGCGGAGTTTCAAACTGGAGATGGAGATTTACTGAAGTAAATCCGCTAACACTTCAATCAGTAGGTCTACCAATAGAGCTGAATCGTGCAGCTGCTTCCAACTTCATTAATTTGAATTCAGTTACTGCCTTACAATTCGGAAAAACCTATGCTGTTCAAAGTGCACCCGTGTTCACCTATACTGGAACGAACTACCAATGGGGTCCCGTGACGTATATGGCAATTATTGGGAATGCGGGACTCGTAGTAGATCCGGCGGAAGGTGCTGCGCAAGGTTCTGAGAAAGATGTTTTACAAGGTCCTTCGGAAGACCTTTCGGAGAATCTAGAACTCAATGTTTATCCGAATCCATCGAACGGTTCAGATTTGTATTTGAATATTTCTGGAATTGAATCGGACAATGTTCAGGTGAAGGTTTACGACGCCTTGGGTCGAAAGGTTGAAAGTTTCAGATTCATGGTGAATGGAAATCTTCAAACTCAGCTTCCATTGTCGAGTGATTATTCGAATGGAATGTACTTGATTGAAGTTTCTTCAGACCGTCAAACCAAAAGTTCGAGAGTCTTGATTTCGAAATAGTCATTGAGTTCAAAAAAATTAAAAGGCGACTTCGGTCGCCTTTTTTAGTGTGTTAACAATTGAAATAATCAATGGCCATGCGTTATTCAATCGTTAATTGAATATTGTTAAAGTTAGAATTTTCAAAATAAATGAAATATATATGAAAAACAGGTGTACTTTCGCGCCCTGAAAAAAAACACGTTGAATAGATTATTTAAATTGAACAAAGTGAATTTGTTAATGATTTTAAAGAGTGCGAAAAGCACTCTAAATTCGAAGATAGTTACCCTTATTGTAACCTGTCTTTTTGCTTTGGCCTCTAATGCCCAAATTGTTTTCGAGAATTCGATAACCGGTTCTAATCCAAACACTTCAAATCCGTATACCATTGGTCAATCGTTCAATTCGAACATGACCGTGACAGGTATTGGAAGAGGAAGTGGAATCACCGGGAGCAACGGAAACAACCGATACAGTGCGAACAACTGGACGCAAGGCGCATCTTCAGACAACAACGATTATTTTTATTGGACGCTAACGCCTGCGCAATGTTACGAAATTGACTTTTCGAATTTGGCAATCACATTCGAGCGCAATGCTAATGGACCGCAAAATTTTGCTTTGCGTTCGAGTTTGGATAATTATTCATCGAATGTTTGGACTTTCAATTTCAATTCAACAGCGGTTCAATCATCCACTATTTCGTTGGCTGCTGCAAGTTTTCAAAACATAACGTCCAATATTACTTTTCGAATTTACGGTTGGTCGTCCGCTGCTGGAACTGGAACTTTTTCAATCAATTCGTTCGTATTCAATGGATCTGTGAATGCAGCGCCTTCTCCTGTTGCGGGTTTAATTGCAGGTTCTTCTTCTGTATGCCCAGGCACCAGCGCTTCTCTGACTTTGGTCGGAAGCACGGGTAATATTCAATGGCAAATTTCGAACGATAATATTTCTTTTTCCAATATCGGTGGTGCAACATCTTCCATCTACTTAACTCCGAATTTATCCGGTACTGCTTACTACAGAGCAGCAGTTTCTTTAGGAAATTGTCCAACAGTTTTTTCACCAAGTTTTACCGTAAACATAACTCCCTCGAGCATTACACCAACAGGCGCTTCCTCATGCGGTCCTTCGTCTGTAGTTTTAA
>CALCNZ010000105.1 GCA_937897625.1 uncultured Flavobacteriales bacterium | reverse complement strand
TAGCCCCGAAGGGGTGAAATAAACGGGGAGGCATGGGTGTTAGCCCATGCCAACGGTTTAATGACGTTCGCCCATGCCTAAACACGCGTTGACGCGTAATAATTAAAAAAATCTTGCAAGCAAGCGAACTTTGTTCAACCTTTTGTTGTCTTTACTTTGATTATGTATTTCACAACAATGAAAAAACTGGCATACCTTCTTCTTCTTAGCGCAATTTCTTTCACATCCGCTGCTCAAAATTTGAATTGCTACTCAATAGCATTGGCGCAACCCGGATACTTTAGTGTTCATTCGAGCAATGGTTTTGAGGTAGCCGGAGGAGTCGGACCAGGAGTCAATTACTTCTGTATTCCCGATGGGTGTTTCCAAATTATTGTTGGTAATGATTCACAAAGTCCAACTCCTGAATTCACGATTCATAACAATTCAGGCGATCAATTAATTATTGAAAATCTCGGCAACGATTTTTATTTCTTAGGATATATTTCAAACAACGTGTCAGACGGCTGCACGGACCCTAACGCTTGTAACTTCAATCCGAATGCAAATTGTGTCGATTACAATTCTTGCGATTATTCTTGCCAAGGATGCACCAACCCCAGCGCTTTCAACTTCAACCCAAATGCAACCGTAGACAACGGAACATGCTGCACCGATCATTGGGCCACATTCAACACCGCACAAGGACAAGCAGGCATCTGGTTGTACAGCGAACAATACTACATGACAGGAGGAGATAACCTCGTGAACAATCAGTTTTGTGTAAAGGATGGCTGCTACTCACTGCAAGTATACTCACTTGACAATACTGCTTCAAACCAAAATTATTTCGTTACCCTGGAAGATGGCTCGGTTTGGTTAACGGGTGTGGTAGACACAAACTATTTGTACACGTCTGTTTCACTGAACCCTGTGTACGGTTGCGCAGATCCGAATGCGTGCAATTACACGCCAGGAGTTACCTGCAACGACGGTTCGTGCGAATACGCTTCCTGCAGCGGATGCATAGACCCAACCGCTTCTAACTTTAATCCGAATGCGACATTAGATAACGGCCATTGTTGCTACTCAGATCTAGCTAGCATCAGCACTTCCGTTCCTTCAACCTGGTCAATTCAAAGCTCAACAGGATACTACCAATACGGAACAACTCCGAACGACAGCACACTCTGCGTCAGCAACGGTTGCTACACGTTAAACGTTTTCCCGGTTGAATTCAATCCAATTGATCCAACAGGAGGTGAGGTAACCATTAGCATTACAGATGCAGACGGAAACATTGTTTCGCAAGGCATTAACAACGCGCTATACTCCTTTACTTGGGGCGTATCAATTTCCGGATGCACAGAACCCTCGGCTTGCAACTACAATCCGGAAGCCACTTGCGGGGATTTCTCTGCGTGTGATTACTCCTGTTTGGGATGCACAGATCCTTCAGCCATTAACTTCAATGCGAGCGCAACACTAGACAACGGAACGTGTTGCTTCAACAATTGGTACACCGTTGTATCTCCGTCTTTGTTGGAATGGTATGTTACTTCTTCCGACGGATTAACTCAGCAAGGCGGATACAACAACATGCTTCAAGGTTTTTGCATGGATCAAGATTGCTTCTCGTTCGGCGCGTGGAGCCTTACGGTTGAGCCATTCGACATTACCATTTATGGTCCAGATGGAAGCGTATTCTATCAAACTACCGGAAATGTAAATCCATATATCAACGAGTTTTTCTCTTCGAATGAGGTGGTCGGTTGCACTGATACCCAAGCTTGCAATTACAATCCACTAGCATCTTGTCCGAATTACAACATGTGCGATTATTCTTGTCAAGGCTGCACGGATCCGAATGCTCCGAATTACAATGCAGATGCAACTATCGACAACGGAACATGCTGCGCAGCTGAAAACTGGAATACTGTGACTTCAAGCGGACAAGTTATTTTCTATGCTTTCAATCCGAATACCGGTGAGGGTGATTACAACGAATTGCCATACGCAACCGGTTACTGCATGAACGCGGCAGATTGTTATCAATTGGTGTTGTATTCTTTCGAACCGAATAATTCTGATGTAACAGTTACAAACGCGCAAGGCGAGGTTGTATTAAGTGGAAGTTTGGCCAACTTCGGTTACTTGCAAGCCTATGTTTCAGGCGCGAATGAAACAGTGGGCTGCACAGATCCGAGTGCTTGCAATTACGACAGCCTTGCGACATGTGATGTTGGAAGTTGTTTGTATTACTGCGGAGGATGTTTAGATCCAATGGCCGTGAATTATAATTCGCAGGCACAATTCGACGATGGATCGTGTGCATACAATACCGAACTTCCAAACATGGGAATGGCGCTTGTTGAAGACCCCGCAAACAATCAGTTTTACGTTATGATGAACCTTGCTTCTATGGGAACTGGTGGACCATACGGTGTCGTGTCTTCGTTGAACGAACCGGTTTCTGTTATGAATGCAACCGGACAAACCTTGAAGGGACCTTATGCTTGTGGTACCGAAGTTCAATTCAATGTTCACGACATGGGCAACAACATGCAAACGACACTTACAAGTCCTGTTTATTCTATGGCTTGCGGTGTGAATGTTGAAGAAGCTCCAGCTAAGAAAACAGAAATGCAATTGTATCCGAATCCGACCAAGAATAACGTGAATTTGGTTGGTTTGGAAAAAGGAACTTCAGTAGAAGTTTATGACTTAACAGGAAGAATCTTATTCAAAGACAAAGCACAATCAGACCGCATGGAAATCTCCGTTTCGAAATGGAACACGGGAGTATACTTGGTCAGAGCCGCCGGGAAGACGATGCGGTTGGTGAAGGAGTAAGGGCGCAGCCTAATGTTGCGGAGCAACTAATGTCCTTCGGACGAATGTTGCTAAGCAACGAATGTGCGAGCACGAATGCGCGTAGCGCGAATGTCTTCGACGGTATTTTATGTCAGCTGAAAGCATTGATTTTGTTGAAATTCAGGGGATATCACACATCTAATTGGAATAAGCAAAACTTGCTTTTTTCCAGAAATTCATTGAATTTCGATTTATGAATACAAATGATGTTCGTTGGAAACAGAGGTTCGAGAATTTCAAAAATGCTCGGAGGCAATTTTTAGTTGGTTTGGAATTGTCTAATACAAGGGAGTTGTCTTCGTTAGAGAAGCAAGGTTTAATTCAAGCGTTTGAATTCACGCAAGAAATGTCTTGGAAGGTTTTGCAAGACTACCTTAAACATCAAGGAATAAAGGAGATAGTAGGTTCGAGAGATGCATTTCGATTGGCTTTTCAGAATCAGCTAATTTCAAATGGCGAGCTTTGGTTAGATACAATTCTTACTCGGAATCAAACATCTCATTTGTATGACGAATCTATTTTGGTGGAAGTTTTTGAAAAAGTGGTACATCAATATCCTGTTTTATTCGAGCAATTGGAAGTTCGAATGAATGAATTACTTTAGTCATATGAAAACAGGATTAAGCGATAAATCACTTCAAGCAATAGCGAATGTTGTTTATTCCAATGAGCGTGTTCAAGAAGCGAAGATTTTCGGATCTCGCGCCATTGGTACATTTCGCGCAGGTTCTGACATTGATATTTGTTTAATCGGAGAAGAGCTAACCCTCTCAGATCTCAATCGAATTTCTTCGGAATTAGATGAATTGAATATTCCTGAAATGATAGATTTGGTGAATTTCCGAACAATTAAAAACGAAAATCTCATCAAACACATCAACACTTTCGCATTGTCCATTCAACATCACTAAATCGTCGCAGACTTTCGCATAGCATTCCTCGAGGAGATTCGCCCACAGGGCATTCGTGCTTGCACATTCTCCTAAAGGGCATTATTTGGCTTTCGCCAAGAAAAATTTCTCAACCGGAGCACTCAACGCGGAAAGATTATCGTGATCACTCGCCTTCGCGGCGTCTATGATTTCACCTGTTTTCATTTTCACTAAAATACCTTCGTTCATGCTGTTGTAAGCGCGGTTATCTACCTTACCATTCAACACGAAATAACGAGCTTCTTCTGGTGTTATTGAATATTGTTCTTGAATGCTTTGAACAGCTTGCTGAATGCTCGTTTCAGGTATTTCAGTTCTTGAAATTTCAATCTTGAAAAGGCGGCGTTCAACAATGCGTGTGGCCAATTCACTCAACACAAAATCGGAATGTGAAGTCCAAACTTTCAACGCGCCAAGAATGTCAATGTCGTCTAACTTCATGAACATCTCGAACGCTTCATCGCTGGCTTCGAAATGAGACAACGAGATTTTATTGTTGAGGAAGTATTGCAAAGCGGGAGACGCCCAAAGCTGCTCGTCTTGATCTGCCAATTGCTTGGCGCGTCTCAATACATTCACCAACATGTATTCCGCGCTTAAAACGGTTTTGTGCAAGTACACTTGCCAATACATGAATCGTCGAGCGACAATAAATTTCTCAATCGAATAAATGCCTTTTTCTTCCACCACCAACTGATCATTCACCACATCGAGCATCTTAATCAACCGCTCGCTTCCCACTTGTCCTTCCACCACACCACTGAAAAAACTATCGCGCGCCAAGTAATCAAGGCGATCCATATCGAGCTGACTGCTCACCAGCTGATGCATGAATTTGCGTGGATAGGTTCCGTTGAAAATTTCGAGCGTCAGATTTAATTTTCCGTTGAACTCTTCGTTCAAGCGCTGCATAGCGAAGGAAGAAATGTGTTCATGATGAACTTCATTCACAATAGAACTTTCAAGCGCATGGCTGAAAGGTCCGTGTCCAATGTCGTGAAGCAAAATGGCACATAGCAATCCCACTTCTTCTTCGTGGGAAATGGCATGTCCTTTCAAACGCAATTCATCAATGGCATTTTGCATTAAGTGCATGGCGCCCATGGCGTGCTGAAAGCGGTTATGTCCAGCACCCGGATACACCAAAGAAGAAAGACCCAATTGGGTAATTCTTCGAAGTCTTTGGAAATAGCGGTGATTGATTAATTCAAGAACGAACGCATGGCGTATGGTAACAAATCCGTACACCGGATCATTGATCATTTTGCGTTTTAACATGAAGCAAATTTATGGAATTACTTCGCGAAATTAATCGCCTCGCCATTCGCATCAAAAATCTTGTATTCAAGCAACGCATTGTTACTGGAAGACTGCAATTCAATTTTAATCTTGAATCGTTTTTTCCAACGGGCTAAGATGGTGTTGAACCACCAACCTTTGGTTAAGTAGGCTTCCACCATTGGATGAATAGCCACTACAATATGTTTGTGTGCTGTAGTTTCAGCAATTAAACGAATGCTGTTTTCAATTTCATCTTCGAACAACAAGGCCGCTTCAATTTTTCCAGTACCGTTACAGCTTGGACAAGTCTCTTGTGTTTCCACTTCGGTAACGGGCTTCACACGCTCGCGTGTAATTTCCACCACCCCGAATCGGCTTGGAGCTAGAACATTGTGCTTTGCTTTGTCGCCTTGCATATACTCTTTCAACGCATCGTGAAGGGCCTTTTGGTTTTCCTTCTGCTGCATGTCTATGAAGTCTACGCAGATAATTCCACCCATATCGCGCAAGCGCAGGAGTCGCGCAATTTCTTTCGCACACTCGAGGTTGGTTTGAAGGGCGTTTTGTTCCTGATCTTTCGCAGAAGCACTCTTACGGTTTCCGCTGTTCACGTCAATAACGTGCATGGCTTCCGTATGCTCTACAATCAGGTATGCCCCAGATTTCAAGTTGACTTGCTTTGCAAATCCTGCTTTAATCTGACGATAAATATTGAATGTGTCGAATAAATCTGTGGTCTTGTGAACCTTTACAATTCCTTCCTGGTCTGGAGCAATGCTGTGCATGTAGGTACGAACCTCTGCGCCCAGTTTTTCATCGTTCACGTGAATCGCAGTGAACGAATCGTTCAACAAATCGCGAAGCACCGAAGAGGTCTTCTTGATTTCGCTTAGAATTCGTTTCGGAGGAAGCGCATTCGGAAGGTTTTTCACCAACTCTTCCCAACGCAGAACCAAGTCTGTAAGATCTTGGTCTAACTCTTCAACACTTGTGTCTACAGCTTGGGTTCGCACAATAACACCCATGTTTTGTGGGCGAATTTTTTGCATGAGTTTTTTCAAACGATCACGCTCTTCTTCGTTGGTTATTCTGCTTGAAAGAGAAACTTTGTTAGAAAAGGGAACCAGCACCAAATACCTTCCCGCAAGGGTTATTTCTGCAGTTAGTCTTGGACCTTTTGCCGAAATGGGTTCCTTCGCAATCTGAACCAGAATAGCATTCCCTTGCCCGATGGCGTCTTTAATAACTCCATCTTTCTTTAACTCGGGCTCTTTTTGAAGTCCGGTTAATTCACCAGAAGCACGCTCGCCGCCAAGAATGGGGCGCACGTATCTGTTCATTGTAGGATAGTGTGGGCCAAGATCAAGGAAATGCAAAAAAGCATCCTTCTCGTAGCCAACATCTACAAATGCAGCGTTCAAGTGGGGAACCATTTTCCGCACTCTTCCAAGGTATACGTCGCCCACAGCAAACTGTGTATTACTAACTTCACGGTGTAACTCTACTAAGAGTTTGTCATGAAGCAAGGCAATTTCCACTCCCTTGGAGGAAGCGTTAATGACAAGTTCAGCGTTCAAATTTTTCTAAGATTTAATGCACGACGGGAGAGGCGCAAACCAGCGCCTTCCGTCAATACAGATGGTTCAAGCAAAGTTCTAGCGAACTTTTTTCTTGTGACGATTCTTTCTTAGACGCTTCTTTCTTTTGTGCGTAGCCATTTTATGGCGCTTTCTTTTTTTACCGCAAGGCATATTACTTATTTTTTAATTTAATATCTATTTTCTTAATAAATGCATTCACACTGTCTCTAACAATTGGATCTTCGTTGTGACGAAGTATTTGGCTGTACAAGACTTTCGCCTCTTTCCAGTTACCCAATTGCTCATTCATTTTCCCCGCATACACCAGTGCAATGTCTGATGTCGAATCTGTTGCAATAGCGGCGTTGAATGTCTCAAGCGCCGATTGAACACTATCCATTTGCATAAGCGCTTCGCCCTTGTAAATATAGGCCAAAGTATTTTGTGGTTGAAGTTCAATAATGGTATTGAACCGCGCTACCGCTTTTTCCATTTGACCGGAACGAATTGCAAATTCACCAAGTACGAAATGAGCTTCAACATTTTTCGGATTTTCTTCCACCATAGCTAAAAGCATTTGTATGCCCTGCATGGGTTGAGGTCCGTTCACCAACTGAATGGCTTGCTGAATCTTAACGCTGTCTGCTACTGGACTGTTTGCCTTGTCTAGAGCCGACTTTGGTTGAATGGGGAGTAATAAAAAAAGAACGATTAGCCCGAGGGCAACACTTACAATAATGGCTATGAGATACGATTTACGCATTCTCTGCCACCTTCACTTTTTCTTTCACTGCATCTACAAACTCTTTAGCAGGTTTGAATGCAGGAATGTAATGAGCAGGAATAGTCACTGTGGTTTTCGCCAAAATGTTTCTTCCCAATTTCGCAGCTCTCTTCTTTACGATGAAGCTTCCAAATCCTCTTAAATATACATTCTCTCCAGCTTCCATAGATTTCTTCACAGTTCCCATGAATCCCTCTACTATCGCTAACACGTCGTTTCTGTCAATTCCCGTTTTATTCGAAATTTCTGTAACAATATCCGCTTTCGTCATCTTATTCCGTTTTGTTTGATTTTCTTTTCTCAATTTTGGGGGTGCAAATATACGTCTAAAATCTTAAAATCAAACGATTGCCCTATGAATTCGCGTGACACAACCGCCTTATTGGAGTGGTACAACAAAGAGAAACGCGATTTGCCTTGGCGAAATACGAGCGATCCTTACGCCATTTGGTTGTCTGAAGTTATCCTTCAACAAACCAGAGTAGATCAAGGAATGGCCTACTACCACAAGCTTCTAGGACATTACCCCACCGTGAACGACCTCGCAAATGCGCCCATCGATGAGGTGCTTTCGCTGTGGCAAGGATTGGGCTACTATAGCCGCGGAAGAAATTTGCATGCGACCGCAAAAAAGATTCAAGAATTGGGAAATTTCCCTTCAACCTATACTTCACTTCTTGAATTGAAAGGCATTGGTCCTTATACCGCTGCGGCAATTGCTTCATTTGCTTTTCATGAACGCGTTGCTGTTTTAGATGGAAACGTTTTCCGTGTGATTACGCGCTTTCTAGCGTCGAATCTGCCCATTGACAAAGGGACCACGCGCAAGGCGTTTCAGTTGATGTTGAATGAATGGATACCGGAACACGCTCCTGCCGACTTCAATCAGGCCACAATGGAATTGGGCGCCACCGTCTGCACCCCGAAGAATCCGAAGTGTTCCGACTGCCCACTTGCCCCGAACTGCGCGGCTTTCAGCCAAGGAACGGTTTTGAATTTTCCGGTGAAAGCTTCCAAGACGAAGGTCGAGCCGTTGTATTTGTATTACGCAGCCATTGAAACGCCTTCGGGTTATGTGGTGAACAAACGCCCTGAATCGGGCGTTTGGGCGGGGTTGTATGATTTTCCTTTTGTTGAATCGAAAGTGGCTTTGAGTGAAGAAGAGGTACTTCTTGAATTCCAACAACGCATTCCTTCCACCCAAAAAGCAACTTGGAAAAAAGATGAAGCCTACACGCATGTGCTCAGTCACCGAAAGATTTCCGCACAATTCTTCAGTTGTTTATGTCGAAATATGACCGAAGAATTTCCTTCAACAAAAACCTCTGAAGAGCTTTTGAAAACAGGTATTTCAGCTTTACTCATGAAATACATTCGCAAAGTGCATATATGAAAACCGCATAAGCATTGCTTTCCGATGGTGTTTGACCAAAATAGTTTTGGGCCATAACTAAATTTTATTTTTTATGTCAAACACCATTAACAAAGTGATCCTAGTGGGTCATCTGGGTAGAAACCCAGAAGTCAAGACCTTCGACAACGGAGGCAAGATTGCGAACTTCTCTATGGCCACCAAAGAGATTTGGAAGGACGCCAAAGGAGATCGACAAGAACAGACGGAGTGGCACAACATTGTTGTGCGAAGATCGTCGAGTCTAACATTTACCGAACAGTACTTGAAAAAAGGTATGTTGGTTTATGTGGAAGGAAAGCTGCGCTCTCGTTCCTATAAGCTGAAGACCGGCGAGGACCGTACCGTTTTGGAAGTGTTTGCCGAAGATGTTCAACTTCTCAGCAACACGAAGAAGGAAGAATCAATTCCTACTAACACCGAAATGGTGGAAGAAACTGAATTCTAGTCTTCTCGTTTTTTTTCTTTCGTTACCTTTACACACATATTGGTAATGTAAAGAATGGAATTCGATAGTGTGATCTTGTTAAACAGCGCGGGCCCTTTGTTGCTCGTGCTGTTGCTTTTATCTTGTAGCGCTATAATGTCGAGCTCTGAAGTAGCAATCTTCTCGCTTTCTCCTGCGCAACGCAAAGACCTCGAAAGCGCAACGGATTCTCAATCGAAAAATGTAATTCGATTACTCGAGCATCCCACCCCAGAAATTGCAACGAAAAGACTTCTAGCTTCTGTGCTCATTGGCAACAACATGGTGAACATTGCAGTGGTCTTGGTGTCTACGATTTTGTTCGATATGTGGTTTGAAAAATCTACCTTGGAACATTGGATTATAGACTTGATCAACGTAGTGGGTGTAACAACTATTATAGTCTTGTTTGGTGAAGTAATTCCAAAGGTATACGCCACCGCCAACAACATTAAGTTGGCAAAGCGCTTCGCTTTTTTATTCATAATACTTGACAAAGTTTTTTCTCCTGTTATCTGGATTCTCA
>CALCNZ010000104.1 GCA_937897625.1 uncultured Flavobacteriales bacterium | reverse complement strand
GTTCCGCTTATCGATAAAGATGGAGGAGCTTCCGGAGGAACAGTAACTCGAGAAGAATTAGAGAAGATGCCTAGTCGTGATGCACTTGGTCTAGCACAAACCGTTGCTGGGGTTAGTTCCGCGGGTACAGGTGGTGGTATTTCTATTCGTGGAGCGCGTACAGGTTCTACGTGGGTATACATCGACGGAATGAAAGTTCGCGGTTCTACTTCCCTACCAAAGTCTGCAATTGAAGAGGTTTCGGTTATTACAGGAGGTATTCCTGCGAATATTGGTGACGCAACAGGAGGGGTAATTAACATCTCTCTACGTTCTGCATCTTCAAACTATACTGGCGGTCTTGAAGCAATCTCTTCAGGATTCAAAGTTGGAGATAAAGCTGTTGGATTAGATTATTATGGCTACAACCTCTTAGAAGGATCTTTATCAGGACCAATTCTATTCAGAAAAAAAGATGATGGAACCAAGGGCAGACCAATTCTTGGATTCTTCCTTTCCGGTAACTATACCGACGTTGTAGATGGCGGACCAACTTTCGGTGGTGTTTACCGCATGAAAGAAGATGCACGTCAGGCCATCCTTTCAAATCCTTTGCGTCAGAACGTGCAAGCAGACGGAACTGTGAACGGAGCTTTATACAACGCTGATTTCCTTACAGCGAACGACTTCGAAAAAATTAACACTCGTATGAACGTACGCTCTAAACAAGCCAACGTTGTTGCGAAAATTGACTTAAACGCTTCTGAAAACATCACATTAACCTTCGGTGGAACCGCAGCGTTGAGTCGTGGAAATGGATTCGACTACGGTAACATGTTGTCGAACTGGCAAAACAACCAACAAAACACAGGCGTGGATTGGAGAGCTTACGTAAAATTTGCTCAACGTTTCAAAAATGCTGACGAAGAATCTGGAAGCTCTAACCTGAAAAACGTGTTTTATCGCATTCAAGCCGATTACTCGCATTCTATGAATCGTTCTGAAGATGCTGCACACAAAGACAACTTATTCAGATACGGCCACGTGGGTACATTCGACATCTACCGCAAGCCTTCTTACACTTTAAACAGTTCAGGAAATTTCTACGAGCAAAACGGATGGCAGAATGTGAATGTTAACTTCACTCCTTCTGAATACAACCCAGACCTTGCGGCGATTACCAATCAGTTCTTCACTCTATTCAACACTAATCCTTATGTAACAGAAGTATTGAATGGCACGGATCCAATTATCACGGATACTCAATTTTTCGATCCGGCCTTAAACGATGTAACTTCTGAATCGGCGCAAATCGGAGATTCTCCTTATGCATCTATTACCAACATTCAAGGAAGAAACGGATTGGTAAACGGTCAACAACCAAACGACACCTATGGATTGTGGTCGCACATTGGTGCAAAGACAGACAACTACAGTGTTTCGAATAATAACCAATTCCGTATTTCAGGTTCTGGATCTGCTGATATCGGAGACCACGCGATTGAAGTAGGTTTCGAATTCGAACAGCGTAAAGATGCCGGATATGCTATTGCCCCAATCGGACTTTGGACGCTTGCTCGTCAATATGCCAACTACCAAAACCGAGAACTCAACACAAATGACCCTCATTACTTCAACAATGGAACCTACACTTATGTAGACTATACCAATTTAGTGGGTTCTGGTCAGTTTGAGTTTGACTATAACTTGAGAACTGCACTTGGTCTTGACCCGAATGGAACAGACTTCATTAATACAGATGGTCTGAACCCGAACTTCCTTTCTGTGGATATGTTTGGTGCAAATGACCTTTTAAACTCTGGGAATAATTTAGTGACCTATTACGGTTATGACCACAAAGGAAATATCCTAAACAGAAAACCCTCTTTGGAAGATTTCTTCTCGGAGCGTTACAATTTAGGAAATGGTTCATATTACACACGTGCCGTTGGAGCGTTTGAACCTGTGTATATTTCAGGTTACATCATGGACAAATTTGCTTTCGACGATTTGATTTTCAACGTTGGTCTTCGCATAGATAGATATGATGCCAACCAATACGTACCGAAAGATCCATATGTAATTAGCCAAGCTTTCACAGCAGGTGAAGTAAATTTTGAGCAATTTGGAACGACTCGCCCAGCAAACATCGGCGATGATTATGTTGTCTATGTCGACGACATTCGCAACCCAACAGCAATTAAAGGATACCGCAATGGAGACAACTGGTACAATGCCGCTGGTACATTCGTGAATGACCCATTTACGAGCATCGCATCTGGCGGAAAGGTTAATCCATATTTGAGTGTAGACCCTAATGCAGCCCTTACTAGTAAAGCGTTCAAAGAATACACACCAGCAGTTAATTTCATGCCTCGTGTTGCCTTCTCTTTCCCAATTTCTGAAGAGGCATTGTTCTTCGCTCACTACGATATCTTAACTCAACGTCCAACTACCAGTAACCGTTTCAATCCTGTAGATTACTTGTACATGCAAAACAGAAACGTTTTGATGAACAACCCAAACCTACGTCCAGAGAAAACAGTTGACTATGCACTTGGATTCCAACAAGTACTTTCTAAAACATCTTCAATTAAAATCGAAGCATTCTACCGCGAATTGCGCGACATGATTCAAGTTCGTAAGTTCAACGGAGCTTACCCAAGTACTTATAGTGCCTTCGGAAACTTAGACTTTGGAACAGTTAAAGGGTTAACGCTTACCTATGACTTAAGAAGAACAGGTAACCTTTGGATGAAAACATCTTACACCCTGCAATTTGCAGATGGTACAGGTTCAACAACTCAAACCCAGTTGGCTTTAATCAATGCCGGTCTTCCGAACTTGCGTACCGTTTCTCCTTTTAACTATGACCAACGTCACCGTATTGTAACTACTGTTGATTACCGTTATGGTGAAGGTAAAGAATACAATGGTCCAGTTTGGTTTGGAAAACAAATCTTCGCAAACACCGGTGCTAACCTTATCGCCAACCTCGGTTCAGGTACTCCTTATACAGCTCAAGTATTTCCAACCCCAATCACAGGAGAAATTAGCCCAACGACGGCAGGTGGAATTAACAGCGCTCGTCTTCCATGGCAGTTTACTGTTGACATGAATTTAGACAAGAACTTTAGTTTGTCATTTGGTGGTGAAGGAGAAAAGAAAAAAGCTGCAAACTTGAATGTTTACTTATGGATGACCAACTTGTTAAACACGCACAACGTAACGAGTGTATATCGTTTCACCGGAACTCCAAATGATGATGGATATTTAGCGGCAGCTCAATATCAAAACGTGATTAATACACAAAACTCTGCTTCGTCATTCCGTAATTATTACAGCATGTTCGTGAATAACCCATACAACCTTGGGTCACCACGCCAAATTCGTTTAGGAGTAAGATTTGATTTTTAATTTTTTGAGAACATGAATTATTCGAAAAGCATGAGAAAGAATATATACTTAAGTCTGATTGCCTTGTCACTTGGGTTTGCGAACCAGGCGTTTGCATACAAGTCCATACTAGACAATCCGGGAATGGTTCAGAACAATACCATTGTTGCAGATTCACGCGCAGCATTGTGCGCTCCTGCGACAGGATTAAAAGACTTAGCTTGGAACAATGTGAAAGCTATCATTGAAACTGGAGGTTCAATGTGGCAGAACCGATCAACGAGCAAAGCCGCTTACGAAGTCCCAAAAGATGGAAAAGTTTGTTCCATTTATGCTGGTGCACTTTGGATGGGTGGTATCTCACCTGACCAGCAATTAAAACTTGCTGCAGTTCGTTTCCGTGGAACCGGTAATGACTATTGGCCAGGTCCGTTAACGAACGACGGAACGGCTTCTGTAACAGAAGCTACGTGCCAACAATACGATAGATTCTTCATTTCACAAAGACAAGACGCACAAATTCACCGTGCCTATTTCGACTGTATTGCAGCGGGTGGAACGAACTGTGTTCCAGATTACGCTATTCCTGGATATTTTTATGAGTACCCAGCAATTGGTAATACAGCTGCAGGACAAGACTTGTACTTAGCACCCTTCTATGACTATGACCAAGACGGTTTCTACAACCCTCAAAACGGTGACTATCCTTGGTACGATTTCTTAAGAGAAATTAATTGTGCTGAACGTCGCAGAGAAGATATTGTTCCTCTCTATGGTGACCAAACCTATTACTGGATCTTCAACGATAAAGGAAATGCCCACACAGAATCTCAAGGCCAACCTATCGGAATGGAAATTCGTGCACAGGCATTCGCGTTTACTTCAAACGATGAGGTAAACAACATGACATTTTACAACTACGTTTTGATTAACCAAGGATCACAAACCCTTACTGAAACTTATTTCGGTTCTTGGGTGGATCCTGACTTAGGTACACCTACAGATGACTATGTTGGTTGCGATGTTCAACGCGGATTGGGATATTGCTACAACGGAGATGCGTTCGATGAGCCAACATCTTCTTCATTGGGTTACGGAGCAAATCCTCCAGCAGTTGGGGTTGACTTCTTCGAAGGTCCATACCAAGACACCGATAACAAGGATAACCCTTTGACAACAGACATCATTTCTGCGATTGACCAAGATGGTATTCCCTACAAAGGTTTAGGTATCGGTTATGGCGACGGTGTTGTTGACAACGAGCGTTTCGGTATGCGCAAATTTGTTTACTACAACAACAGTGGAAATCCTACAAACGGAGAGCCTTCTTTACCAAGTCACTTCTACAATTACATGAGAGGTTTTTGGAAAAATGGTCAACGCATGCATTATGGAGGAAACGGTGCTACTGGCGCAAACGTTACTAATATTCCATCTGATTATATGTTCCCAGATGATACAGATCCACTTTTCTGGGGAACAGGTGGTGTTACAACCGACAACTGGTCTGAAGAGTCTGAAGGAAATCCAGCCAATGACCGTCGTTTTATTCAAGCAGCAGGACCATTCACCCTAAAGCCTGGTGATTACAACAACATTACTTTAGGAGTAGTTTGGGCAAGAGCAAATAGTGGTAACGCTTTTGAATCGGTTCGCTTACTTCGTGAATTCGATGACAAAGCGCAGTCTTTGTTCGACAACTGCTTCGAATTGGTTTCAGGTCCAGATGCTCCAGATGTTACGGTGCAGGAACTAGATAAAGAAATCATATTAATGCTTTCGAACCAAAGTTCTATTTCTACGAATTTCGAAGAGAACTACGGTCCTAACCAAGGTGGTTTCGATCCAAGTATTCCTGAAGAACTTGCAGATGGAACACAATTGACATTGGAAGATCGCTCTTACAAATTTGAAGGTTATTTGGTATACCAAAGAGCTAATCAAGATGTAAGTGCAAACGACCTAGGAGACATTGAAAAAGCTCGACTAATTGCCCAATGCGATGTTCAAAATGGCATAGGTAGAATTATCAACTTCTCACGTGACCCTATCACAGGATATATTATTCCTGAAATGAAAGTCGACGGAGCAGATGCTGGAATTCAACGTTCCTTCCGTGTAACCACCGATGCTTTCGCTACAGGTAACGATGCATTAATTAACCACAAGACCTATTACTTCATGGTAATTGCTTACGGTTACAACAACTATTCTCAATACGACATAGCACTTGAAAAAGGACAAGATGAAGCCTTCCTTTCTTCGAGAAAGAGTGCTATCGGTGAAATTCAAAAAATTTCCGCTATTCCGCATATCCCATCTCCTGAATTAGGTGGAACCATACAGAATGCAAACTACGGCGATGGTGTTTCATTAACTCGTTTAGAAGGAAAGGGTAACGGCGCTAATGATATGGTTCTTTCTTCAGAAACCGAAGCGATCATTCTTGCTAATAACAACATCAGCGAACTAACATACGCTCCTGGAAAAGGTCCAGTTAAAGTGAAAGTTGTAGATCCACTTCGCGTGCCTTCGGCTGATTTCGAATTACGATTGAAAACGACTGCCTTCGGAGAAGACACGCCAGACAGTATGTATTGGGAATTAGAAAACCTCGATAACGGGTCTATCTATGGAACCTATAAAAAATTCAATACTTACAGCGAAGATGTAATTTTAGATTGGGGACTTTCTGTTACTTGGGGACAATACGAGTATTTATACGAAGGAGTCCAAGAGAAACACTTTACCGGTTTACTTTCTTCAACAATTTCATACGATGACCCATCTAAA
>CALCNZ010000103.1 GCA_937897625.1 uncultured Flavobacteriales bacterium | reverse complement strand
GAAAACCATGTTGTTTTGATTCAAAGGAATGGCAAGCTGACTCCATGAAACGCCTCCGTCAGTTGTCCGCCAAAGCTTCATTGCACTGCCTATGCGTTGTTGTGCAAACAATACATTGGCATCGGCGTATGACTGCTCAATCCAAATAACGTTGTTCGTTGTAGTTGTTCCAAATGTGAATTGAAGCGACCAAGACTGACCGCCGTTGGTACTCTTGTAAATTTTGTTTTCCTTTCCCAACCAAGCCACATTGTAGTAATGTGAATCGAATAGTATGCGTGAACTTTCGTTGAACCAATAACTCTCATTCGGGAATAGACTTACGTTGAATCCGGTCGGAGTTCCAGTTAAAGCATCGGGCAAAACTTTTCCTCCAATGTCTGAAAAACTCACTTCATTTTCATCGGAATAATTCACATATCCCGTTGCTGCTTCACCGCCACCCAACGCCAAGAAATTTCCAGAACCGTAGGCTTCGAAGTAGCCCATGTTTCCGTTGTGGTAGCGACCGCCAACCATAATGTCTTCATTCCATCCTTGATCATATCCCCAAAGATTAATGGCCATTATTCCGTAGTTTTTTGCATCAAAGGTTTGCATAAAATCTGAAGAAACGTTTATTCCACCGTCGTTGCTGCACCAGATGGTTTCTGTGGTTGGACTGTCTTTGTATATTCTGAATTCTTGCTGATCTACATGGTAATTGGCCAGTCCGCCTATGTATCCGGCGACACCTGTGAAGGTGGTTCCAGCATCTTCCGTTAACCACACATTCAATCCGCCGATTAAAACTTTATCCGGATTAATCTGCGAAGCCACCAACGTCGTGTTGTAGTGAATTTGTGTGTAGGTGCCGTCGTCGGCAGAGAAGTTCATGAGGTTCGGATGTGTGTCTATGTTGTAAGGAGTGCCAATGGTTCCGTGGTTGTTCACCCAAGAATTTCCACCGTCGTAACTCACGTAAAGGCCTATCCATCCGTTCAATTCCACATTGGTGTTGTAGGTTCCATAACCTGCGAGGGCGACATAAATTCTATTCGGATCAGCCTCTGTTACCGCCATGTGTCCACCAAGCAATTCAACATTAGTGAAGCCAGCGTTCTCTGCAAACCAACCGTTGTCGTTCATTGTGAATGTGAGTCCGGTATCGTTGCTTTTGTAGAATTTGGCAATGCCCACCGTGGGTTCGAATTGAACAGTGTATACAACCGAATAATCATTCGGTTTGAAAGAAACCGTCATGCATTCATTTGGAAGAATTTCTGTCCAGGTATCGCCTGTATCGGTAGATCTGTACAATCCTAAATTCGTTGCAGCAAAAACAATGTTGGGTTGAAGGGGATGAAATTGAAATTCCCAAACGCTGATATTTAAAGCTTGAAACGAAGTACTTCCCGAAATATTCCAAGTGGTACCGCCATCTGTAGATTTATAAATTTCATTGTTACCGCTGAAGAGAACGATGTTTACATCTGACGGATGACAACGCACGGCGCTAACCCCACCAACAATTAAATTCTTTGTCGCGAATTCCCAAGTGGTTCCAGCATTTATGCTTTTGTACACACCACCCGACTCTGTTCCGCAGTAAAGGACATTGTTATCGGCTGCGCTTCTGTCGTGTGTGTAAACGTTAGCGTGTTCGCTAATTGGAGTTAAGGTTCCGTCTGAAGTAAAGTGTACTTTCGGACCGCAGTAATTCCAAATTCCGCTTCCGCGATCTTCTGAATTCACCGATTCATTTCGGTCTGAAAAGAAACGTGCTTGATTGGTGCTTACCCAACGTTTGTAGTATTGCGTATGCACAGTTTTCTCGAAGGTGTGCTGGCTGAAATACCCTTCATACGCGGCCTTCACAGCCATTGGATCTGAAGAATCATCGTACATGAGCTTCGCCCACTCTGGAAGCTTCGGATCGTTTTGAAAATTTTTCGTGAAATGAACTTGTGCATTCGCAATTAAAAAAATTGAACCAAAAACAAAAAGGAGTACGAATCTTTTCATGGAATAAAAATAGGGAACTTTATTTGTTGGGATTTTCAATTATCAGATAGCCCCACAACTTTCCATAGCCTAATCGTTTAGAATATCCCATACCCTCCTTTTCCAATTCGACAGACTGTACCACTAAGCAGTTTAAAGCTTTAAAAAAAATGGAGTCATATTGAAAACTAAATGAGTGAAATTTTGAAGCATCAATATCTGAAAGATACTGCTTCGCCTTTGCGACATTCCCCAATCGATACAATACAATTCCTTTCAAAGCCTTGTAAAGTTCATAACTGCCTACATCATAATACGCCAATTTCTTTGGTCGAAATTTATCGAGCTGAGCAATGCACTGTATGGCTATTTTCCAGTTTGAACAAATCACAGCACCCTCCAATAGCCAAAAGAAAAACATATCGGCTTGTCCATTAATTAAAATTCTGTTCAAGATTTGCTTCAATTGCAATTGAATAAACTTATTGGTTTCTTTACTCACATATCCCTCATTACTCAAATCTTCAAACATAAAGGCATTCAGAAGCCTTGCCAATGGAATCGGATGAATATTGGAAACTTTCAGAGGAATTTCCTTTAGATGAGCCAGCCATTTATCCTGATTACTTTTATTTCCTGCAATGAATGAACGGAAATGTAAGAGCGAAGCTGCGAAAATCTTGTCCTGATCACTTACCGACGCAGAGAAATAATTCTTAATTCCAACATAATGTGCGCGCACTAGCGTGTCCATATCTACGAACAATTCATAATAGAATTTCCGTCCAAACTCGTGACTAGCCAGATATCGTTGCAATTCATTTCTAAAGGTCAATCCACGAATATTTACACCTAAATATTGCATTCCAAAATAAAGTCGCTGATTGAGGTAATTGCTGTTCTGAAAAATTATTTCCGAATCGAAAAAGAAAAAGAAAAAGTCTCGATCACCTGCAGCGGAAGCTCTTTCTGAAACCATTGAAACCATTAATGGCCATGAATTATCGGAAATATGATTTTCCAAAAACGTCACTTTTTGTTTTCCTGTTAAATGAAAAATTCCGGACAAAATATTAATCTGTCCAGGTGTAACGGATTCCAAAGATTCTGACTTTGTCATTCCTATTTTCAGAGAATGAAAATCACGAAATCCAGAATAATTCGATAATACATCAAGGGTTGCCACAGTCGGTTGGGAAATACTTCTTTCACCCGCCAAATTGAAAAATCTTCGAATGGTGTTGTAGCTCAATTTTATTCCCGTCTTTCGAAGCACTTCGAATTCCAGCTCTTCACAATGTCTTCTTGTTGTAATTGTCTTTCCCAATTCACTTTGAATATTTGTCTTGAGCAACTGAATTGCTTCCTTTTTTTCAATTATTCCCACGCTTGTATCAAGTTGTATCAATTCAAAGGTATACAAAAATTTATTTTTGAGATAAATTACAGAACATGAAAAA
>CALCNZ010000102.1 GCA_937897625.1 uncultured Flavobacteriales bacterium | reverse complement strand
GCGGCTTCTTCGAAAGAGCCCCTTCACGGAATGGAGCATTTGTTAAACGAAGTGAAAGGACTTTCAGACATCACGAAAGTGAGCGAGAGTGCCATTACGAAAAAGTACAAGAAGAAAGAACTCATCTTCGCGGAAGGCGACGACGCCATGGGCGTTTATTTCTTGAAGTCTGGAAAGGTGAAGGTTTACATGAGTCATGAAATAGGCAAAGACTTAATCATTCAACTCGTTCATGACAATGAATTCTTCGGATTTCTGCCTTTGCTTCAACACGGCAAACACAGCGCTTCAGCCGAGGTTTTAGAAGATGCTGAAATTGTGTTTTATCCGAAATCAGATTTCTATAAACTCATCGATGGAAGCTTCGACGTATTAAAGGAAGTGGTTTCGTTGTTAAGCAACAAAGTGAAGGAAGAACAAGAGCGACTCATGAAGTTGGCGTATTCCAGCGTTCGCAAGCGCACCGCCGAAGCCTTGCTTCACCTCAAAGAGCGTTATGAAAAAGACAACAACAAACCCTTCACCATGGCCATTGCCCGCGACGATCTCGCCCGCATTGTAGGAACAGCCACCGAATCGCTCATTCGCACGCTTAGCGACTTCAAACAAGAAGGACTTATTACTATAGATGGTTCACGCATTACGATTGTGGAGGAGCAGAAGTTGTTGCATCTACGAGGTTAACACACTTCGTGTGATGACCTTCTTCGAAGGATGACGCAACGAAGTTGCGATGACACTTCGTGATGACCTGCTTCGAAGGATGACACATTTCATGTGATGACGCTCCGCGAAGCGGTCATCACGAAGTGTCATCCGGAACGGTCATCGAACTTGTTCGTCATCCTGCACAGCAGGTCGCAACCTTCGGACTCAACATCGGAATCCCCAATCCCGCGCCACGAAGCACAATCAACAGCCCAAGAATGAGCAACGCAATTCGAATGGTCTTTTCGCGTTTGAAAAAGGGATATTTGCTTAAGTACATTTTAATTCTGGAAAGCAGAACCAGCAGAGGAGAGGTTCCAATTCCAAATAGAAACATAAAGATTCCCGAGTAAAGCGCATTGTGATAGAGAATGGCTACGGCCAAGGCTGAATAAACCATTCCGCAAGGGAGAATGCCGTTCACCATTCCCATGAAGAAACGCGAGAACACGCTTTCCATTTTTAAAAATTTCCGGAAGTAAGTTGCTATTGAAGATGCAGGGAATAATGAATTTTGAAAAAAAGAAGGAAACGATTGCACAAGGAAGACAAGAATTAAAACACTTCCGCTAATGAGTGCAGGCCAAACGCCTAGGTTTTTCGGTAGAAACAAATGTCCGACGCCACCTACCAATGCACCCATAACGGCATAGGTTGTAGCTCTTCCAAAGTGATAGAGGCTTATCTGTAGCGCCTTTTGAGTGTTCGACCAAGGAATGCTCACGATAATGGGTCCGCACATTCCAACACAATGCAGACTTCCCAAAAGCCCCATGGACAGGGCGGCTATGAATAGTTCAATGAACATGTTTATGTCCGATTACTTCTTCGAAATAAAATTCTTTGCCGTCTTTCTTCCAGAAAACTTCAATGTTGTAGCGTGAAGGAATTCCGGTTGGAAGGGAAAATGTAAAAGCGCTGTCTGCTGTTGGAGAAAGGTTGTAACTGGCATCGAAGGCATTGTTACTGGGACAATACACCTTTACCGTGGCGTCTTTCATTTCATTCAACATAAATGGAAAGTAAACTGTGGCATTTCCATTTTCAATTTGAAAGGAACACTTCTTGGGCAGCGCGGCATAGTTCGCTTGTTGGTCTAATCGGCTTTGATGAACCAATTCTTTTTCATAATAGTTCTTGTCTACCAAGTCTATTTTTTGATTGATCGAAAGAAAGACGAGTGTCAGAATGCCTGCAGCAAAGAAGATGTAAAGTATTGTTATTTTCCAACCCCAATTCATGGTCTGTTCAATTTATTTGGAGCCAGAAGCACAAGGTTTTCCGTGGCTTTCAGCTCGCCGTTACTGTATATTTCCAACTTGACATCGTTTCGTTGCGAAGGCAATTCTTCAACAGGGACGTAGACAAACAGTTCTCCGTTTTTCATTTCACCCGCTTGCAATTTATTCTGATGTCCGATCCAATCGAAATGCGCATGCTTTCCTTCAATCTTGAATTCTATGTTCATTTCATCGGAAGTCTTGTTAATGAGTTTGATGTTGTACAAATTTCCAATGGTGCCATCGGGTTCAACCGTAAACAAAGTGTTGCGTGTTCGAACGCTGTTCACTTCCAACTCACTTCGTGTAATCAAGAGGAATGCTTCAACACCCACCAAGGCCAAGAGCACGAAAGAGTAGGCGAGTATACGCTTATTTAGACGAAGCTTCGTTTTATTTACAATACTGTTTTCAGAGGCGTATCGGATCAATCCTTTTTCGCGATGCGTCTTTTCCATAACTGTATCGCAAGCATCCATACAGGCAGTGCAATTCACACATTCCAATTGAAGTCCGTTGCGAATGTCAATGCCTGTTGGACAAACACGAATGCATTCCAGGCAATCGACACAATCGCCGTGGGGCTGATCGGCAGTTTTTTTTACGTGTTTCGTTCGAGGCTCTCCGCGAACATGGTCGTACGTTACAGCAATCGAATTTTTATCGAGCATAACGCCCTGCATTCTTCCATACGGACAAACAATTAAACACACTTGCTCGCGGAACCAATAGTAGACAAAGAAGAACACCAAGCTGAAAATGATTATAGCGAGGAATCCACCAACATGAAGTGAAACGGGCTCTGTGGCAATGTTCCAGACGGCGTCGCTTCCAATGATATACATAAGGAACGTGTTCGCAATGGCGAACGACACAGCGAGGAACAGAATTATTTTCAGGATACGTCGAGTAAGCGTTTTGCTGTTCCAGGACTGTGAACGTAAGGCCATTTGCGCCTTGCGGTCTCCTTCCAACCAATATTCAATCTTTCGGAAGACCATTTCCATGAAGATGGTTTGCGGACAAACCCATCCGCAGAAGACTCTTCCGAAAATAACCGTGAACAGAATAATGAAGACCACGAAGATGAGCATTCCCAAGACGAAGATGAAAAAGTCTTGTGGCCAGAAACGAACACCAAACAATATGTAAATGCGATCAATCACATTCAACATAAACAAGGGCGCACCGTTGAATTTTATGAAAGGAAGGGTGAAGAACACCGTTAAGTAAATCCAGGAGAGGTAGCTTCTTAAGTTGTAGAAATATCCTTTGGGTTTCTTTGGAAAAAACCACACACGTTTTCCTTCCGCACTAATATGCGCTACTGAATCTCTGAATTCTTCTTCGTCTTCCATCATTTGTTTGCAGTGGCTGTGCTGTCGGGTAAGACCGCAGACGGAGCAATTGTAGTATCGGTTTGTGCCGCATACAATGTTCCTTCTGGAGCTTTT
>CALCNZ010000101.1 GCA_937897625.1 uncultured Flavobacteriales bacterium | reverse complement strand
GTTCAGACGTGTGCTCTTCCGATCTGTCAGCATTTCCTCTTCCGTATAACCGAATAAATCGGCGCAACGTGGGTTGGCCAGGACAATTTTCCCCGATCTATCGGAGATTAAAATTCCTTCGTTAACATGATTCCAAATTGAGGCAAATCTATTTTCCATGTGCAATACAAATCTATTGGTGACGCGTGCTCTAGAAAACTGCTTGCGTCAGATTAAGTACTGACAAAAGTCAGAAAATAACAGTCTACTTCAGAGAATAAAGTGCCTTCCCTTGATCGAAGTTTTCAACCACGATTCCCCATTTCATGAGTTTCGCTAGTTTTCGAATTAAGATGGGTCTTGGCGTACCCGCCTTTCGAGACAATTGATTCAACGTAAAGGGTTGTTGTTTCAACAAAGAAAAAAGCTGTTCTTCTCTTTCCGACATTTGAAACAATTCATTCGAATCTTGGAATGAAGAAAACTCTTGCATGGCAATCCACACGTTAGACGCAGGAAGCGTAACATCGTGCTCGCGCACAAAAGCCTTCCACCCTTCTTCCACCTTGGCTAAATGCGGCTTGACGGATGATTCTTCGATTTGAATTTCCAAAACAGCCTTTCCTTCCACCTTCCAAACGGCATGCGTGAAATGAACGGGCGGCTGACAAAACTCTTCAGCACTGCGAATGATCATGTGAATCTCTTCTTCTGGACGAATTCCCGAAACATTTCCATTGTCCTTCACCCCAATGAGCAATCTACCGCCGGAAGTATTGGCGAACGCGACAAGCGAACGTGCAATTTTCTGCGCATCGTCGATGCGCATTTTAAAGTCTTGCTTCAAATGCTCGCCTTCCGCAATGTAGGTTAGCACGTAAGACATGACTTATGCTTCGAGAAGTTCTGAGACGTAAATTGACATGTGTGAAGCGTGCTTCAACACCTTTCCGTTTTCAATAAGAATGGCTTGAGGAGATTCGTGCTCTACGCCCGTATCTTGCGCAATGGCATTTGAAATGTTGCGATGCTCTAAGAGGTCCAAATAATAAGGCTTAACCGTAGACGACGAATCCCAATCACGCTCGAAGCGTGAAAGGGCCGTTCTGCTAATGCTGCAGCGAGTGCTGTGTTTAAAGACTATAAATTTCTCTTCGGATTCGAGCATGGCATTCCATTGCTCTACCGAGTTCAATTGATTCCAATTCATGGTTGAATTATTTAATCAGCGAAGTTAATTCGGTATCCAACGGTTTTACACTCGAAGGGAATTCAGCCAACCACTCTCCTTCTGGAGAGATTAAGAATTTGTGGAAGTTCCACTTCACATTGCCATCGGCCACTCCGTTTAACGTTTTCTGCGTTAACCATTGATAAACACCGTGTTGATTCTTTCCTTTAACATCGATCTTCTCTGTTAATGGGAAAGTCACTCCGTAATTTTTCTGACAGAAGGAAACAATCTCTTCGCTTGTTCCTGGCTCTTGTCCAAGAAATTGGTTGCAAGGAAATCCTACGATCACTAATTTACCTTGGTATTGCTCGTACAATTTTTCAAGGTCTTCGTATTGAGGAGTGTATCCGCATTTCGAAGCGACATTCACGCACAACACGTATTTTCCTTTGAAGTCAGACATGTGCATCTCTTTTCCGTCGATGCTGTTAATGGTTAAATCGTAAAAGCTCATTTTGTTTGTTCCTATTGGGTTTGAAGGTTTTTGCCATCTGCTGCGAAAGGCCAATGCTGCAGCGGAAGAAAGGACTAACACCAGTAATCCGACGATGTAAATTGTTTTCATAATCATTTAACAAGAGAAGAATAAGAATGTTTAGAGATTGTGCAATTAAATTGCGCGCTCAAACAAAAGTATGGAAGACGTAGCATTACAACACGAAGCTGTTCATCATTCTTATTTAAAGAAGCTTGAACAAGGAGAGTTTTCTGACATGCAAAAGGCGTTAGCTTATTTCGCTTGTCAGTATGAAGGATACAGTGCTTGGTTTCCCAGATACCTTCAGGCTGTGATTGATAAACTTTCAAATCCGGCACACAAAGCGCATTTGCTCGAAAACCTGGCGGAAGAAAAAGGTCAACTACACGAAGAAGATCTTCAAGCGATACGTGCGTTGGGCATTGAAGACGAATGGGTGATTGGAGTTCCGCATCCGCAGTTGTTCGCCCGATTTAAAAAAGCGATTTGTGGGGAAGCGCAATTCCCTTTGAATGCAGCGGTTGAAGAGTGGCGCACAGCCTTTTTAAATTATTTGAATGAATGTTCAGAGGCCGAAGCCGTGGGTGCCATTGGCTTTGGAACAGAAAGTATTGTGAAGTACATCTATCGCCCCATAATCGAGTCCATTTCAGCCTTCACTGAACTACCGCTTGAAGACTACGTCTTTTTCCCGTTGCACACCGAAGTAGACGACGAACATGGAAAGGTGCTTATATCCATTGCGAATGAACTAGCTTCGCAGAGCAAAAAAAACGGCAAGCTCATTCAAAAAGGAATGGAAGTGGCGTTGGATCTTCGCAATGAATTTTGGAACAAATTAGAACTGGAAACGAACGCACTATAAAAATGAAACACCCCTTAATACAAGCCTACGAGAGCGATTTTTTTGATGAAGAGGAAAAGTATTTCATTCAAGATTGTTTGGGTGCATACATCCGTTCGTTCAAGTTAAGAAGCGATACCGATAAGTGGAGAGATTTCATTGCTGAATTGAATTCAACCGAAAAGCAATGGGCCCTTCATGCGCTTATGACCGACGATGAGTTGAAGGTGAATGCGTTGTTTGAGGAAGGAAAGAAAGAGGTTGAAGTGGACGTGACCTTGTATGAATTGTTGGACTTCACGTATGAGCAAGTTTTGTTTTTACGCTTGAAACCCTTGACCGATGCGGTTTTGCTGAAGGAGTCTTTGACTCCAGATGAAGAAGAAGCTTTGTTTGAACAGCACATTGATCAGGTAAGCGGAGAAGAATTGTATCGAAATACCGTTGATAAATTGAATGTCGACTTCTTCGTAGAGCGATTGAATTTTCCGTTGGAAGTCCTTGATCCGCGCATTGTTCGCGTCTCTCCGAATAAGAACAACGAGTTGCACAAGCATGCACACGAGACGGTATTTGTCTTCTTCAAAGGAAGTGGGCAAGTGCTTATTGACGATCGCGTGGTTCCTGTTCAACCGGGAAGCATTGTTTTTATTCCGAGATGGTCTATGCACCAATCGCAGAATTTAAGCAACGAGGAAATGGTTTTCTTGGCGGTGGCGGATTTCGGCTTTACCGGAAAAGCATTTATAGGAAACTACCTGAAGACTGCTCGATTGAAATAGAACTTTCGTAATCTTGCATTCGATATGTTGAAAGCGAGACAGCCAGGAATGGCATTCATCTTTATTACCATCTTAATAGATGTGATTGGCTTGGGAATAATTATTCCTGTATTGCCCGATCTGATAGCCTCACTCACCCACTCGACCATAACGGAAGCGGCCACTTGGGGCGGATGGTTGATAGGCGTTTACGCCTTTATGCAATTCTTCTTTTCTCCGATGATGGGCGCGTTGAGCGACTCGTACGGAAGGCGTCCGATTATTCTTATTTCTCTTCTAGGCCTGGGCCTAGACTATTTGCTAATGGCTCTTGCGCCGAATATTTTGCTTTTGTTTATCGGTCGAATTTTAAGTGGAATTATGGGCGCGAGCTTTACGGTGGCCACTGCTTACATTGCAGATGTGTCGACGCCCGAGAAGCGTGCGCAGAACTTCGGGATGTTGGGCGCAGCCTTTGGATTGGGATTTATTCTCGGGCCTGTAATTGGCGGCTTGTTGGGGAATATGGGCGAGCGATTTCCGTTTTATGCAGCCGCCATTCTTTCTTTGTTGAATTTCGCCTACGGCGTATTTATTCTTCCTGAATCGCATCCGGTTGAAAACAGAAGGAACTTCGATTGGAAACGGGTGAACCCGTTTACCAGTATAAAGCGACTGGGTCAATACAAAGGAATGATGGGATTGATTGTCGCTTTCTTCTTTTTATATCTTGGCAGTTTTGCCATTCAGAGCACGTGGTCGTTCTTCGGGAAGGCACAATTTCATTGGGATAACGCAGACGTTGGGTATTCGTTGGGTGCTGTGGGCGTGCTTATCTCGTTGGTCCAAGGTGGACTCATTCGGTATACGAGCAGGGTTTGGGGACCAACGAAATCGATCGTGATCGGAATGGCATTCGCGGCAGTGGGTTTAATCTTGTTTTCGTTCGCGAATGCCGGATGGATGATGTACGCCATACTTGTTCCGTATTGTGTGGGTGGAATTTCAACACCTTCACTTCAAGGCTACATGAGCAACAAAGTTCCTTTGAATGAGCAAGGCGAAATGCAAGGCTCACTTTCTTCAATGGTAAGTATTACAGCATTCTTAGGTCCGCTTATCATGACACAAACGTATTCCTATTTCGCAAGTGATCATGCCATCTTAAACTACCCAGGTGCGGCCTTTATGCTTGGCGCACTGTTCACCATACTTGCGTTGGTTCTTACCCTTCGAACCTTAAAAAAAATGTAACATGAGAAAAGCTCTGTTCCTTGATAGAGACGGTGTTCTGAACCACGACCCTGGAGATTACACCTATTCGCTCGACGAATTCGTAATTCTTCCAACTGTTATGGAAGCCTTGCAACTAGCGGTTTCCAAAGGATTCGAGTTAGTGGTAGTGACGAATCAAGCAGGAATTTCTCGCGGGCTCTACACCAAAGAAGAGGTAGACCGCATTCACGATTTCTTCCAAGCGGAATGCAAAAAAAACAATGTTGAAATTCTCGAGTTCTTCTACTCTATACACCATCCTGACATTTGTAACTCTCTTTCACGAAAGCCAGCAGGACTGTGGGTAGAACGTGCTTGTGCGAAATACAAGTTCAACAAAGACGCGAGCGTTATGATTGGAGATCGCGACCGCGATGTTCAATGTGCGAATGCTGCAGGAGTTCGCGGCATTCAAATGGAAAAGAACGGCGATTTGTTGGAATACGTAAAAGCGCTTTAAGATGTTGGTTTGTTCGAACGGAAAATTCTTAGAAGAATCTGCACTTCTTCTCGACGTTCGAACCAATCGAGCCTTTCGCTACGGCGATGGATTCTTCGAAACCATACGCTTCGAACACAACCGCATTCCCCTTTTCAAGTATCATTCAAATCGAATTCAAACCTCGAACGATTTGTTTAAGTTCGAGCCTTCAACAATTTCGTTTTCAGAATTAGAAAGCCTCATTCAACAAACCTTTCAATTAAATAAAATTGAATCTGGTATTGCTCGTGTGACCTTCTATCGTTCGAGCGAAGGAAGGTACACTCCTCTTCAAAACGAAATGCACTTTCTGATTGAAGTGACCGAACAATCATTCGGTTCTTATTTTTCTTTGTTGAAGGAAGTGGGTCTTTCCACCCAAACTGTTCTTCACGCCCATTCGTTTTCACACATCAAAACGTTGAACGCTTTGCCTTACGTCTTCGCGGCTATGGAAGCGAAGGAAAACAATTGGAACGAATGCCTCCTTCCAAATACACAAAATGAAATTGCAGAAGGAACCTGGAGTTCATTGGTGTGGATGGAAGATGATCAGTTGTTCACCCCTCCTCTTTCAAGCGGATGTATCGACAGTACCATGAAACATGCGTTGAAAGATTTCCTTCAACAAACCGGAAAAGAGTTAACTGAAAAAGTTTGCACACTTTCCAACCTTCAACAAGCACAAGAAATGTGGTTGCTGAACGCCACACGCGGAATACAGGCGGTTTCGAAATTTCAAGACAAAAATTACTCGCACAAGAAGGCTTTTGAAATAGCTTCCGAATTGGAAAAATTTCTTTCCTAATAAACCCTTCTCCTTTCGTATTTTAGCGACGCTATGAAATTAAATCTTCGTCAACTTCTTGCTGCAACTGTTTTATCTGTTGCCTTTTTCAATGCCTTTGCACAACCTCAGGTGAATCCATGGAACGATAAATTCCGTCAGTTGGGTCCCGATGAATTGGCTACACCGAACACTTATCGCACCGCGAGTGGCGCTCCTGGGGCAGACTATTGGCAGCAGCAAGTCGATTATAAAATGAAGATTCGTTTAGACGACGACATTCAAAAAATTCATGGTGAAGAAACCATCACGTACCACAATAACTCTCCGGATGTATTGTATTACCTCTGGATTCAGCTTGATCAAAACATCTACGCGAAAGACAACAACAGCGCGAAGATTGAGCAGATGAAGATTAGCGATCAAATGCAGACGAACGATTTGATTGATTTGTATCCGTGGTTCGACGGTGGATTCAAGTTGGATAAAGTAGCAGATGCTGCTGGAAAAGATTTGCCGTATATGGTGAATCAAACCATGATGCGCATTGATTTGCCGAAGCCTATTCAACCTGGACAATCGTATTCGTTTCAAATTAATTGGAACTACAACGTTAACGACCGTATGCGCTTGGGTGGAAGAAGCGGCTATGAATATTTCGATACCGACAAGAATTACTTGTATACGATTGCGCAATACTATCCGCGCCTAGTTGCATACATGGATTACAGCGGATGGCAGCACAAACAGTTTTTGGGATCGGGTGAGTTCACCCTTGATTTCGGAAATTACGAAGTGGCTATTACCGTTCCTTCAGACCACATTGTAGCGGCTTCTGGCGTGTTGCAAAATCCGAAAGATGTCTTGACTCCAGAGCAAGTGGCTCGATACAACAAAGCGAAAACAAGCACAGAGCCTGTTATCATTTGTACACAAGACGAGGCTATCGCTCGTGAGAAAGGACACGAGAAAGCGATGAAGACGTGGGTGTTCAAAGCTGATAATGTGCGTGACTTTGCTTTTGCAACATCAAGAAAATTCATTTGGGATGCTCAGTCTGTCGACCTTAACGGTAAGAAACCA
>CALCNZ010000100.1 GCA_937897625.1 uncultured Flavobacteriales bacterium | reverse complement strand
AAGGTTTGATCACGAAGTGATTGATCTGAAAGATTGATTCGAAGAATTGATCACCAAAGGTGAGTGTTATTCCTCTATTTCCAACAACACACTCAACAACACCTGCAACTCCCTAACCTTATCGGCATTGTTCTGAGAGATGTAATGGTGGCTTAGCGCGTTAATGTTTCGGGTTACGACATCTGCGTTGGAGCAGGGATCGAAGAAACGTTGGTCTAAAGGCAAGTGCTGACTGGAGATGAATTGCTCAATCTCTTCGCGATCGAGGATGGATCCGCCGGCAGCAGGATTGATGTAAAATAAAATCTCTTCCGTGTTTGTTTCGCCTTCAGGCAATAACCACTCGGGCATTTGTTCAACATAACACAACAAGAAATGTCCGGGCAAATTCACTCCGTAGATAGGCAAGTCTAAACTGCGAGCCAACAACAAATACAACGTTCCAATGCTTAATGAAGTTCCTGTCTTCGTGTTCAATACATCGAACAACGAATGCGGTGCATTCTGAATTTCACCAGAGACACTGGTGTATCCGCAAAGCTTAAATAAAATATGATTCACCACATTAACCGTTTCCAATGCGGTTAAGCGCTCGTTTAATTCCAACCAAATATCCTGACGCAATCTCGAAAACAAATAAGTAATTTCCTCACTCGGAACATTGCGCTGGTAATACTTATTTAAAATTAACATGCCCTCGATCAGCTCCTGCTCTCCTTTCTGCCAATCTTTAATCGCGAGGTAAGTTGTCTTGTACTGAATGTTCGCAATAATCTCAGACAAGCGCTGAAGCGCAAGTGGATCGCCGCTTCCAATAATGTAGTGGTCCTCCAAGGTATGCAACACTTCCTCGCCCTTCTCAGTAATAGCTTCGCGTACCGTGTTGAAGATTACTTCATCCGGATCTTCGAGCAATTGTATCAAAGCGTGAATATCAGATCGACTCATGTTGGGTGTTTAATTAACAAGGCCAAATCTATTTTACGCTTTACGCTTTTGAACGCTCGTTTTAAGTCTTTATTCACACCGAATTTTTAGTAAGTGGAAAATAGACTGACAGCTTGTCTATTTAATAGGTGAATATTCGTTGTGGAATAGCTGTTGTTAATATGAGCACATGATTTTACCGCAAGACCGACAAAAACTTCTAGACGCACTCTTGTGGTCTTCCATTTTCATTCTCCTTTTTGTTATTTCCTTTTACGGTTCGCGATACCTCAATATTTCACTTTCAAAATTAGGCGTGGAACCGCGCACCTGGCAAGGGTTGTTTCATATGCCGAGCATGCTCTTCGTTCATGCCACCCCAGAACACCTGTGGAACAATGTCCTTGCGTTCTTCATTCTCACAAGCACGCTTTTCTTTTTCTATTACGAAATAGCCATTCCCGTCTTCCTTATTATGTGGGTGTTTTCTCCGGTTATTCTTTTTGTAATTGGAAGGGAAAATGTTCACGTCGGCGCAAGCGTTCTCATTTATGCCGAATTCGCTTTCCTTTTTTTTAGTGGAATTTTCCGAAGGAACTTAAACACAAAAAGAATTTCTATGGCAGTGGGATTCGTATACGGATACACCGTTTGGTACATGTTCCCCATTGAACAACAAGTTTCGTGGGAAGGACACATAAGCGGATTTATATGCGGAATTCTACTTGCGTGGTTTTACCGAAAGCAAGGTCCACCCGAGCCGGTATACCGTCATGAAGTTGAACCTGAGCTTAGCGATGAAGATCCGTTTTGGTTGGAAACAATTCCAGCAAAAGATGAAAATCCAACCTTATCAGATTTGAATAGTGAATAAGTTCATTCCTAACCCCTAATTTATTTCGAAACGGACTGCTTTATATTTGTCCAGTAAACTAGAATTAAGACAACACATGAAATTCATTGTCAACAGCCTCGGCCTTTTAAAACAATTGCAATTGTTAAACGGCGTATTGAACTCAAACAATACCCTTCCTATCCTCGATAACTTCTTGTTCGAAATGAAACAAGACGAGCTTACGCTTTCAGCGTCTGACTTGGAAACAAGCATGACAACGCGCATGGCCATTCAGTGCAAGGAAGAGGGAATGATTGCCGTTCCTGCAAAATTATTGTTAGACATATTAAAGAGTCTTCCAGATCAGCCGTTAACGTTCGATGTAGACGGAAAATCTTTCGGAATTGAAATCACCAGCGACAACGGTAAGTACAAATTAACCGGACAAAACGGCGACGAGTTTCCAAAGGCACCTGCTATGGGAACTTCAAAAGCTTTGTTAATTGGTGCAGATGTGTTGAACAGAGCCATCTCTAAAACAATCTTCGCTGCTGGTAACGACGATATGCGTCCGATTATGTCGGGTGTGTTCTTCGAAATTGAACCAGAAAGCGTTCGTTTCGTTGCAACCGACGCACACAAGTTGGTTCGCATGACGCGTTCAGACATTGGTGGGGACTCAGCTGCATTCATCGTTCCTCGCAAGCCGTTGAACTTATTAAAAGGCGCGTTGTCTTCGTTGAAGTCTGAAGTGAATTTGCAATACACAGAAAACAACGCCATGTTCACGTTCGAAAACGTAACGTTAATGTGCCGTCTGATCGAAGGGAAATATCCAAACTACGAAGCGGTTATTCCAAAAGAGAATCCATTCAAATTAACCATCGACCGTTTAGACTTCTTGAATTCAATCAAGCGTGTAAGCATCTTCGCAAACCGTTCAACCAATCAAGTGAGATTGAAGTTAACTGGAAGCGAAATTCAATTGTCTGCAGAAGACTTAGACTTCGCGAACGAAGCACACGAGCAATTGGCTTGTACCTTCGTTGGAGACAATATGGAAATCGGATTCAACTCACGCTTCTTGCAAGACATGTTGAATAACCTCGATGCGAACAACGTTCATGTTGAAATGAGCGCGCCGAACAGAGCAGGTATCATTACAGAAGTAGAGAAGTCTTTCGACAACGAAGACATCTTAATGTTGGTGATGCCGGTAATGTTGAACGGATAATTTCATTCAAATAAAAATAGTCAAACGCCCGTTCTTCGGGCGTTTGTTGTCTCTAAACGTTTTTAATCTACCTTTAAGAATATGGTTACAAAAGAAGAAATAGTAAAAGACTGGCTTCCTCGTTACACAGGAACACCACTTGAAGGATTTGGCGAGTACATTATTCTCGTTAATTTTCATAAGTACCTCGATATATTTTCGAAAGAGAATAACGCACCAATTATTGGCGAAGACAAACCCATGCAAACGGTTACTGCAAATAACATTACCATCATCAACTTCGGAATGGGAAGCGCTATGTGTGCTACCATCATGGATTTGTTGTCTGCCATTCATCCGAAAGCCGTTTTGTTTTTAGGAAAATGTGGTGGATTGAAAAAGACTCGCATTGGCGATTTAATTCTTCCCATTGCTGCCATTCGCGGAGAAGGAACGAGCAACGAATACATGCCTCCGGAAGTGCCTGCACTTCCTTCTTTCCGTTTGCAAATGGCCGTGTCTGCAGCTATTCGCGCACACGCTTGCGACTATTGGACAGGCTCTGTGTACAGCACGAACAGAAGAGTTTGGGAGCACGACGATAAATTCAAACAGTATTTAACAGACATTAAGTCTACTGCAATTGACATGGAAACAGCAACGCTGTTCACAGTCGGATTCGCGAATAAAATTCCACGCGGAGCTTTGTTGCTGGTGTCAGACAATCCCATGGTACCAGAAGGAGTGAAGACTTCGAAGAGCGATGAAAACGTAACTGTGAATTATGTCGCACTTCAACTTTCAATAGGCATTCAAGCGTTGAATGAACTGCGCGATTCTGGCGATTCGGTGAAGCACATGCGCTTCGAATAAAATTAAACCAAGCCTGTAATCATGAGTGTTCCCATAACAAAGAGGAACACCATGACGGTCTTGCGTATCCATTCAATGCTCGTTTTCCTCAGGAATTTATTTCCGATCAAAGCTCCACTCATTCCGCCAATAAGCGCTAAAGTCATGGGCAGATATATTTCATGTTGAAGGAATAACTGGAACGACGCCGCGTACGTGAAGATTCGAACGGTATCTACAATGAAGGCCAAAGCTGCACGCGTTCCAATAAAGACTTGTTTGTCTTCAAAATGATTCATTAAAAATGCACTGCGAATGGCGCCTTGTTGTCCACTGAGTCCGCCGAAGAAACCACTAAATATTCCACCCAACCAAAGAAGGCGTGGCGCTTTGTTTACACGGACCAACGCATTCGAATATTCCAGGGCAGCAAGTAGAATAAGCACAAACCCCATGACAACGCCGAGCAGTGTGGTTTCCATATCGGTATGCCAAAATTGAACATGCACCGGTTGTTGCAGGTGAGCCAAGTAATTCAGCGCTTCAGCGCCAAGGAATGCACCAACAGCAGATGGAATTCCAAATTGAATCACAGTCTTCCAATGCGCAAATTTTCCAACTAAAGTTAACTTGAATACGTTGTTCAAGAAGTGAACAATGGCTGTTGCAAATACCGCCGTCTGCAAATCGAAGAACAACGCCATAACAGGAAGTAGCATGGTTCCGAATCCGAATCCGCTGAAGAAACTTATACCCGATCCCAACAGGGCTACAATTAAAATGAAAGCGTATTCCATTCAACAAAAATAATCTTCTTCGTCTGCTATTTTTTTCTTTTCTTTGAACTGTCCATGAACGCCAAGAACAACGCCCAACTTCAATATAAAAATAGACTGAAAGAACGTCAAGCTTCTTTTCAATCGGAAGAGTTGGTGAAAGGCATTTTAGCGCATGACCGTTTGGCGTTGGCTTCAGCTTTAACACTTTTGGAAAGCAATCGTGCAGAGCACATGCAGGTGATGGATGAAGTTATTGAACGCATTCTTCCATACACAGGAAATTCATTGCGAGTAGGAATAACGGGTGTTCCCGGAGTGGGGAAGTCTACCTTCATTGAAGCGCTAGCGCGCGAAGTTTTTCAAAATAAAGAAAATAAATTAGCTGTTCTCTCCATCGATCCTTCAAGTCCAATCTCGAAAGGAAGCATTCTCGGAGACAAAACACGCATGAACGAATTGTCATTGCACCCGAATGCTTTCGTTCGCCCGTCGCCTTCAAGCTCGCATCTCGGCGGCGTAAACAGAAGCACGCGCGAAAGCATCTTGCTTTGTGAAGCGGCAGGATACAACGTAGTGTTAGTAGAAACAGTAGGAGTGGGGCAGAGTGAAACTGCAGTGCATGCCATGACCGATTTCTTCCTGCTGCTCATGCTGGCTGGCGCCGGAGATCAGCTGCAAGGAATTAAGCGCGGCATTATGGAATTGACCGATGCCATGGTCATCACCAAGGCAGACAGCGGCAATGAATGGAAAGCAGAAAAAGCGAAAGGTGAGTATACTTCGGCCTTGCATCTGTTTCCGCAACGCGAAAACAACTGGACTCCGCAAGTCTTTACCACATCGTCATTAGAAGCAAAGGGCATCGATTCGGTGTGGAATGAAATAGATAAGTTCAATCGTTGGAGTATTTCCAACGGATGGAAAGAGGAAAATCGAAAGCGTCAGTTAATCAATAGCTTCGAAGAGCAAATTCATGAAGTGCTTTTGCATCAGCTTCAAAGTAAGCCGCACTTCAAGGAGAAATACGAAACGACTTTGAATCGGGTTGTTTCAAAAGAATTGTCTGCGCATCGTGCTGCAGAAAGTTTTATTGCTTTGTTCTTCACAGCGTGATTAATTTAGCGGCATGAAGGATATTCAAGGTAAAGTATTAATTCCATTTGCGTTTCTCGCTTGCACACTTTTCAACGTGTATTTTTATGTGGCCAAATTCCAAAGTGAAACAAGCGCTTGGTGGTTGAATGCTTACGCAGAAATTCGCGCACATTGGGCATTGTTCATGTTTTTGAATTTCTTGGGTGTTGCTTCTGTAACGGTAGATCACATTGTGAAATACGACAGAATCAAGAAGCCGAAGCGAACCATTTTGAACTTTTATGTTGTAGTCTTATTGGTGGCTTTCTTTACCCAAATAGTTTGGGGAATGCTTGAAATTTACATTACCGGAGAAATCAACTAACTGTATTTCTTTCTCAATTCTATTTTTATTTGCATTCGTTCTAACGCAAGCGAAAGCAATTGAGCTGCGGCTTCCGAAGGAATGTGAGAGGTTACGTTGTTCGCTATGGTGCTTTCAGTAATGTCTGCAGTGTAAAGAAATCTTCTCAAATTGGAAGGAGCCAATTTCAATTGTACTTGAAAGAAATCAAAGAGGTAGTCGTAACCATTTTCAAATCCGGGTGCATCGTTCATTTGATATCCTGCCAAAGTCAAGTCTTTCAGCATTTGAAGAAATACTTCTTCTGATATTTGTTTGGAAGGAAGACTCACGATTCGCGCTCGAGAAGGTAAGATGCTAATTTACGCAGAGCAATTTTCTTTTCTTCCGGAACAGCAATGGCGTTCAAGTGATTCAATGCACTGGTATAATACGCTTCGCTTTTCGCCAAGGTCACTTCATCTGCTTTCGATTTAGAAAACAGGTGAAGCGTGGAAGTGATTTTTGCATGCGCATTTTCATGTGTTCCGTGCAAGGCTTTTAGTTCTGACGGAATGCTCTGGTCTTCGTGATTCGCGGTGTGCAAATACAAATACGTTTTCTTATCCGAAAGAATATCGCCTCCCACTTGCTTTCCAAATTTTTCGGGGTCGCCGTAAGCATCTAAATAATCGTCGCGAAGCTGAAACGATAGCCCCAAATGCTCTCCGAACAAGCGCAAATGTTCTTGATCTTCTTTCGAAGCGTTTGCTGAAATTGCACCCAAACGAAGAGCGCAGCCCAAAAGCACAGCGGTTTTCAAACGAATCATTTCGAGATATTCATCTAAACTTACATCTTCGCGCTTCTCGAAATCCATGTCCATCTGCTGTCCCACGC
>CALCNZ010000099.1 GCA_937897625.1 uncultured Flavobacteriales bacterium | reverse complement strand
TGAAAGGTTTGATTGTGCGCGTGTTTTTTGTCTTGTTTGAATGCAAGAACATCCGGAGTTTGGCGCTTGGTAACGTCTACACGTTCGTTCACGTCTTCCACCAAAATACTTTTTCCGAATACTTCTTCGCCACGGGTGAATGAGCTTGGAACGATGCGATCGGTAAGGAAGATGGCTTCTTTCGGACAAGCCTCTTCACAAAGTCCGCAGAAGATGCAACGAAGCATGTTGATCTCGTAGATCTTCGCATACTTCTCTTCACGGAATAATTTTTCTTCTCCCTTTTGGCGCTCAGCGGCTTCCATCGTAATGGCTTCAGCCGGACAAGCAACAGCGCAAAGTCCGCATGCGGTGCAGCGTTCAGCACCTGCTTCGTCGCGCTTCAACACGTGTTGTCCGCGATAAACAGGAGCAATCTCTCTGGTTTGTTCAGGATATTTAACGGTTGCCTTACGCTTGAACAAGTGACTCAATGTAATTGACATTCCTTTGAAGATAGCAGGTAAATACAAGCTCTCCATTAAGGTTAGTTCCTTCTTGGCAACAACTTTTGAACGGTTAGTTAAACTCATGGTGTTGTTGGTTTACAGTTTGCCTGTGAAGTACATCACAAGGCCAGTAATGAAAATGTTGAATATAGCAAGTGGCAATAACACTTTCCATCCGAGGTTCATCAGTTGGTCATAACGGAAGCGTGGAAGCGTCCAACGAACCCACATGAAGATAAAGATGAAGATTAAGATCTTGCCCAAGAATACTGCAGTTTGAATAGCAGAAAGTAGATTTCCTTCCAACCCTAATTCATGTTGAAATGGGAAGTTGTATCCGCCGAAATACAACGAGGCCATCACTGCTGAAGAGATGAACATGTTAATGTATTCTGCGAAAAGGAAAAAGCCTAGTTTCATAGAGCTGTACTCGGTGTGGAAACCACCCACCAATTCCGATTCACTTTCTGGTAAGTCGAAAGGAGCACGGTTGGTTTCTGCGAATGCACAGATCAAGAAGATTAAAAATCCAAGCGGCTGGTATACGATGTATGCATAGTCCGCATCTTGTTGTGCAACGATTTCACCCAAGTTCAACGTTCCGGTTAACATTACCAAGGCAATCAGGGAAAGTCCCATAGCCACCTCGTAAGAGATCATTTGTGAAGAAGCGCGAAGCGCACCAAGTAATGCGAACTTGTTGTTCGAGCTCCATCCGCCAATCATGATTCCGTATACACCAATAGAAATAACTCCGAGCAAATAAAGTAGACCGATGTTAATGTCGGCAATTTGCATGGGGAAGTACGTTCCGTCAATGGTGAATCCGGCTCCCCATGGAATAACAGCTCCGGTCATACATGCGGTAAGCATGAAGAAAGAAGGACCTAAAATGAATAACCACTTGTTCGAGTGGGTAGGAATCATTTCTTCCTTGAAAAGCATTTTCAATCCGTCTGCAATCGGTTGCAACAATCCGAAAGGACCTGCGCGGTCTGGACCTACGCGGTCTTGCAACCATGAAGCCAGCTTGCGTTCTCCCCATGTCATGTATGCTGCAGCGCCAAGCGTAACAGCAAACACGATCACACAAAGAATAATTTTATAGATAATGATTTGATCCATAGCTCTTATTTTTCTTCGTTGTTAGGATTAAGCGCTCCTGTTCCAAGATCTACTTTTTCTCCGTGCGGCAAAGCTGCACGTTGACGGTCGATAGACGCTTTCAACAAGCGAAGGTTTTCGTAATGGTTTGCGCTGATAACCGAATGGCGATCAACTTTCGTTGGACCTTCAATAACCCAGTCGCTTGTTTTCTTGTGTTCGAAGCGACAGCTGTTGCAGATCCACTCTTCAGCTTCTCCGTAGGTGTCTTTGCGAGCGGTAACGCGAGCAACGTCTTCACCTTTGTACCACAAACGAACTTTTCCAGTACACGTTGGACAATCACGATGCGCGTCTACCGGCTTGGTATACCACACACGGCTTTTGAAGCGGAAGGTCTTGTCGGTTAATGCTCCAACTGGACAAACATCGATCACGTTTCCAGAGAAATCGTTGTCGATTGCTTTTTCAATGTACGTTGAAATCTCTGCGGCATCGCCACGGTTGATGACACCGTGAACACGTCCGTCTGTAATTTGGTCAGCAACCTTCACACAACGGAAGCACATAATGCAACGCGTCATGTGCAACTGAACTTTATCTCCTATATCGATCTTTTCGAATTCTCTTCTTGGGAATTCGTAACGCGTTTCTGCTTTTCCGTGCTCGTAAGCTAAATCTTGAAGGTGACACTCTCCCGCTTGGTCACAAACTGGACAGTCAAGTGGGTGATTCAACAACAACATTTCAACCACACCTGCACGTGCTTCCAAAACTTCAGGAGAAGTGATGTTTAGAACTTCCATTCCATCCATAACTGTAGTTCTACAAGAAGCTACAGGCTTTGGCATGGGACGAGGATCTTTTTCTGATCCCTTCGAAACCTTCACCAAACACGTGCGGCAGTATCCACCGCTTGTTTTCAATTTGGAATAATAACACATCGCTGGCGGAACAATGTCCCCACCAATCATGCGTGCTGCCTGAAGAATGGTTGTGCCATCTGGCACTTCAATCTCAATTCCGTCTATGGTAACTTTAGCCATAATAGTAGTTCTTCAATTAGTTAATGGGAGCAGTAAGGTTGTTCAGTCTGTAATAGTGCTTCACGTCGTTTACGTGCTCGCCGTTGCGAATAAAATCTTCGAATTCTTTTCTGAAGTGACGAATGGCAGCAGCCACAGGCCAAGATGCCGCTTCACCCAATGGACAAATGGTTTTTCCTTCAATCTTCGATTGAATGTCCCACAACAAATCAACATCTGCCAAGGTTCCGTGTCCGTGAAGAATTTTGTGAAGGATCTTTTCCATCCAGCCTGTTCCTTCACGACAAGGGCTGCATTGTCCGCAGCTTTCGTGGTGATAGAAGCGAGCGAAGGTGTATAGATTTTTTACAATGCTGGTGTCTTCGTCCATAACAATGAATCCGCCTGAACCCAACATGGTTCCTGTAGCAAATCCGCCATCGCCAAGACTTTCGTAAGACATCAAGCGAGGCTCACCTGCAGCGGTTTTTAAGATTAATTCGGTTGGAAGAATCGGAACAGATGATCCACCTGCAACAACCGCTTTCAATTTTTTTCCGTTGCGAATTCCACCGCAATACTCATCTGAATAGATGAACTCTTCAACCGGAACTCCCAATTCAATTTCGTAAACGCCTGGCTTATTGATGTGTCCAGATGCAGAAATTAATTTCGTTCCCTTGCTGTTTCCAACACCAATGGCAGCATACGCTGCTCCGCCTTCATTCACAATAGGAACAACTGCAGCAATGGTTTCAACGTTGTTTACAACGGTTGGACAACCGTACAAACCAGCGATTGCTGGGAACGGTGGTTTAATGCGAGGATTTCCTCTTTTTCCTTCAAGTGATTCAAGTAATGCGGTCTCTTCTCCGCAGATGTAGGCACCTGCTCCGATTTGAACATGCAAGTCTAAATCGAATCCGGAATTTAAAATATTCTTTCCAAGAAGTCCAGCAGCGTAGGCTTCTTCAATGGCTTGTTCTAAAATACGCGCAACATAAAAATACTCTCCGCGAATGTAGATGTATGATGTTTTTGCACCGAGCGCGTAGCTCGATAAAATCATTCCTTCAATCAATAGGTGAGGAATGCGAGCCATGAGGTAACGGTCTTTGAACGTTCCCGGTTCAGATTCATCTGCATTACAAACCAAGTGTCTAGGAACACCTTCTGGTTTTGCCAAGAAGGACCATTTCATTCCGGTAGGGA
>CALCNZ010000098.1 GCA_937897625.1 uncultured Flavobacteriales bacterium | reverse complement strand
CCGATCTATCGCAACAGCCGGACTAATTCCTACAATAGAGTCCACATCGGGTTTGTCGAAACGTCCTAAGAATTGTCGCGCATAAGAAGAGAGACTCTCTACATAGCGGCGTTGTCCTTCAGCAAACAACGTATTGAAGGCTAAACTACTTTTCCCGGAACCACTCAATCCTGTAAGCACAACCAATTTATTTCTGGGTATTGAAACCGAAACGTTTTTCAGGTTGTGCACGCGTGCACCTTTGATAATGATGTGTGTTTTGTGGCTCTCGTTCTTCACGTTGTTCTTTTGAGTGTCAAAGGTATTACCTCTTCACGTTCATTATTGTTCATCGGTAGGAAAGAAAAAAATGTAAAAAAAAGTTTGCGTTTAGTAAAATGATTTACTATATTCGTTTACAAGATGTCGAAAGAACGACATTGAAAGAATAAAAATCACATTAAGCGCCTATAGAATATAACACTACTTTTTTTCAGTTCTAAATTAAGTTGAACCATCTAAAAAAAGGAGGACGTTATGCGCTTATCACTCGAATCAGATCGCCAATTGGTATCCATGTACATGCATGGTAACGAACCCGCATTCCGTGAGTTAATGTCTCGCTACAAGTCAAAGGTGTTCGGCAAAATCTACATGTTCGTTCGCGACCGCGAATTAGCAAACGATTTGTTCCAAGACACTTTCTTAAAGGCTGTGCAAGCATTGAAAGACGGACAGTACAACGAAGAAGGTAAATTCTCAGCTTGGATCATGCGCATTGCACACAACTTGTGCATAGACCATTTCCGCAACAACAAGAAGATGCCTATTCAACGTGCTACCGATAAGTACGATCCACTGGATTTCGTTCAAGAGACTTCGAAGAACGTTGAGAAGCAAGTGATTCAGAAGGAGGTAACCAATGAGGTGCGCCAGTTAATTGGCATGCTTCCTTCCGAGCAACGCGAAATTGTAATGATGCGTATTGTTTATGATATGAGCTTCAAGGAAATTGCAGACCACTTGAACATCAGCATCAACACGGCTTTGGGAAGAATGCGCTACGCGTTAATTAACCTTCGCAAGCACATCGAAAAGCACAACATTAAACTGGTGATCTAAAAAAGTTTAGCACGAAGGCAATATCGAGAGAAAAGGTTGCGTTAAGCCTAAAATTAAACGCGCCTATGCAAAATTTTACCCTTCAAGATTTAGTAGCTTTTATGGATTCGGAAGAAGTAATTCTTTCAGCATACGAACAGCTGCAACCGGTTACCAAAAATTATATTTGGAACTAATGAAAAGCCACTCGAGAGAGTGGCTTTTTTCTTGTGTACTTTTGCCCCATGAAATTGCATCGCCTTCTATTCGTGTTGCTCATTAGCGCTGCTTTTCTGAACGCCTGTTCCAATGGAAATGGGACAGGAGATGTGACTGTTATTTTTCAACCTAAATACGCCAAAGGTTTTCGTGTGGTTGTAATCGAAGGCGATACCCTTGTTCAATTCCTATCACATTCTGATTCTCATTCTGATTCTGTTTCTGATTCTGTTTCTGTCTCTCATTCCGTTGCTCTTTCTGAAATTCATGCTGAAAGAATTGCTCTTCTCAGTACCACGCATGCCTATTTCGTAAACGCCTTAAATGGAATGAACAAGGTATGCGGAGTAACCTACGCAGACCGCATTCAAATTGAAAAACTGCAAGAGCAAATTTCAAATGGAAGAACACAAAATCTTACAAGAAACGGCGAAGTAAATCTGGAAGATTTACTCATGTTGAATCCAACCGTTCTCTTCAGTGTTCCTTTTGAACCAACAGACTATCTGTCTAAACTGCCCGGCTGCGCGGTCATTCCAACTTCTGAATACTTGGAAGAACATCCGCTCGGAAAGGCAGAATGGATTTATGTTTTTGGATTTATTCTCAGAAAGGATCGTTTGGCGGGGGAGTTGTTTGCTGAAATTGAGAGGGAATACATAGGTGCTGCGCAAGGTGCTTCGCAAGGACCTTCGTTAGACCTTCCGTCAGGACCTTTCGCAGAACCTTCCACAAGACCTTCGTTAGACCTTCCGCCAGGACCTTCCGTAGGACCTAAAGTTTTCTTTGCTGCCAACAACGGAAGCGACTGGACCGTTGCGAATAACCAATCGTATTGGTCTATTTTGTTGAAAGATGCCGGCGCTAAATATGTCGGGGCTATGGATGGAAAGGGGAATCTGAACTTCGATAAAGAACGCATGCTGTTCGCGTTGAATGAAGCCGATGCGTATGGCGAGTTGGTGTATTTTCCGAATACATCCAACGTCTCCCTTTCATTGCTTCACCCGGAATTCATGCAAACCGTTCCCTTTCAACATAAAAAAATATTCCTCTGCAATGCCGCGAACAACGGCTTCTTCGACAAAGCATTACTCGAACCGCACATCCTACTTCAAGAATTGAAAAAAGTGCTGGCCGATCCAACCTTTTCAGGATACTATTTTCAACATACACAATAGAACTCCCAACGCTTAACTTTGCCGCATGGACCCGAAAGAATTAGCCTTCAACATGAACGAAGATAAAATGCTTCAACGCATTGCCGACCTTCAACGCAGATTGAAAAAAATCTACGAAGGGGGCGGGAAGAAACGCATCGAGAAAGAACACGAAAAAGGAAAGATGACCGCGCGTGAGCGTGTCGACTATTTGTTAGACAAAGACACCGAGCGCATTGAAATTGGAGCATTCGCCGGAGACGGCATGTACGAAGAACACGGCGGTTGTCCGGCAGGTGGGGTAGTCGTTGTGATGGGATACGTTTCGAAGAAGCTTTGCTTGGTTGTTGCGAACGACGCCACAGTGAAG
>CALCNZ010000097.1 GCA_937897625.1 uncultured Flavobacteriales bacterium | reverse complement strand
GAAATAACGCGCGTCTTCACAGTTGTCATTCGCTCTGTAGAATCAATAATTCCTTCGGTGCTAAAACCTAGATCTTTCGCAGTCTTGCGGAAAATATCGCCCTTCGATCCGTCGCCAACTACCGAACACATGATGGCCTTGGCACCCAAACTATTCACGTTCAATGCTACATTGGCTGCGCCTCCGAGTCGATTTTCTTTTTTCTGAATATGAACAACAGGAACAGGTGCTTCAGGAGAAATGCGTTCCACTTTTCCCCATAAATAAGCGTCTATCATAACATCGCCAACCACCAAAATGGTTTTGTCGGAAAGTGTATTGAAGAACGATTCTACAGCTTCTTTTTTCACGTTACAATGGCTTAAGTTCTGATAATGCTTGCGCCATTCTTGAAACGGCTTGATCTAAATTCTCTTCAGAAGTGGCGTATGAAATTCGAATGCAATTCGAATCACCGAATGCATCTCCTGCTACTGTTGCAACGTATACCTTGCGCAACAAATACATGGCCATGTCTTCTGAATTTTTTACTTCGCTTTCACCGTCTGTTGTGTTGAAGAAAGCAGTAACGTCTATATAAAAATAGAACGCCGCTTCAGGTAAATTAATCTTCAATCCGGGTATTTTAGATAGCCCTTCAAACACGCGATCTCTGCGCGTCTTGAACACGGCAATCATTTCGTTCACCACAGAAGGATCTGCTTCCAACGCAGCCTTCGCAGCCATTTGCGCAATGGTATTCGCTCCACTGGTGATTTGTCCTTGCATCTTATTGCAAGCCTGCGCTACCCAAAGTGGTGCGCCAATGTAACCCAATCTCCATCCGGTCATAGCGAAGGCCTTCGACACTCCGTTCACCGTAATGGTTCTGTCTAACATACCTTCGCAAGCACCAATAGAATAGGTCTTTCCAACAAAATTGATTAACTCATAAATCTCATCGCTAATCACATAAACGCCTTCGTGCTGAAGAATAACTTTGCTTAACGCTTCTAGCTCTTCCTTGGAATATACCGAACCCGTAGGATTGCATGGAGAACTATAAATAATCAACTTCGTTTTATCGTTAATGGCGTTGCTCAAACTTTCAGGCGTAATCTTGAAATTACTTTCAATACCCGCGTGCAGTTCAACAACGGTTCCGCCCGCCATCTTCACCAATTCAGCATAACTCACCCAATATGGACTTGGCATAATTACCTCATCGCCTGGATTCACCAAAGCCAAAATAACATTCGCTAAACTTTGTTTTGCTCCGGTGCTTACAACCACTTGTTCGGGTGAATAAGTTAGCCCGTTATCGCGTTTGAATTTGTTCGAAATAGCTTGACGCAATTCTAGGAATCCGTTTACTGGCGGGTAATGCGTAACGTTTGCATGTATAGCAGCAATGGCTGCATCCTTAATGAAATCAGGTGTATTGAAATCGGATTCGCCAATGGATAAATTCACCACCGGTTTACCTTCTGCAGCCAATTCACGACCCATACGAGCCATAGCCAACGTTGCAGATTCAGATAATTTTTCTAACAAGTGGGAAACCTTGCCCACACGCGTGTTTTCTTGCATGGGGCAAATTTACGATTTAAGCAAGAAAGTCTTTGAAAATTATGCGATTTCCCAAGATTTTTCGGACCTGTGTACAGTCCCCTTGAAAAAGGCCACGGCCTCGCTGTTTTGATTGAATACAGTTATGTGATAAACACCGATTCGCTTCGACAAACTTTTCTCTTCAACAGCGGTCGTCAACACGTCGTCTTCAGCCACAGGCTTCACGTGTGAGATTGATGTTTCTACCGAGTAACACTTCAATCCGTGTGCATTACTAGCAAAAGCCAATGCCGTATCTGCCAACGAATAAGTAATTCCTCCGTGTGCAATGGCAAAGCCGTTTAACATTTCAACTCTCACAGTCATGCGCAAATCACAAACTCCGGGAGCAATAGTTATACGCTCAATTCCCAACCATTGGCTGAAGGCATCGTTGGTGAACATGAGGTCTACTATCTTCTCGGCGTGGGTCATTATTTCTTGTATTGCAGTTCCACTAAGTTACGGTAATGCCCGCTCATGTTCATGAGTTCTTGGTGACTTCCTTGCTCGATGATCTCTCCTTTTTCCAACACAAAAATAATATCCGCTTGTTGAATGGTCGAAAGCCTGTGCGCAATTACAATAGACGTTCTGTCTTTCGTAAGCAACTCTGTGGCACGCTGTATAAGCATTTCAGATTCTGTATCGATACTCGAAGTGGCTTCGTCGAGAATGACAATCTTTGGATCTTGAAGAAACACGCGAACGAAAGCCAAGAGCTGACGCTGACCCGTGCTGAGCAACGTTCCTCTTTCCTTCACATCGAAATCATATCCACCCGGAAGTGCCAGAATGAACTCATGCGCACCAACCATCTTCGCTGCTGCTATCATACGCTCGTCTGATATTTCAGAGTTGTACAAGGTTAAATTGTTTCGAATGGAATCGCTGAATAAGAATACATCTTGAAGAACTACGCCAATGGTTTTTCTTAAAGAGACCAATGGAAGTTTCGAAAGCGCAACATCGTCTATGAAAATTTCGCCGCTATTTATTTCGTAGAATCTATTCAACAAAGAAATTAGGGTAGATTTTCCGGAACCCGTAGAACCCACAATGGCCGCACTTTTCCCAGCTTCAATAATCATATTGAAGTTAGTAAGCACCGGCTGATTTTCCACATATTGAAAACTCACATTTCGAAATTCAATTCTTCCGTTCACTTCCTTCATTTCTTCTTGAATCGCATCTTCTTCTGAGATCGGAAGAGCACACGTCTGAACTCCAGTCACCGAT
>CALCNZ010000096.1 GCA_937897625.1 uncultured Flavobacteriales bacterium | reverse complement strand
TAGGATTTCCAATTGTTCACCAAGGAAAAAAAGATGTGTTTTACACTTGGCTGAAGCAAAAAAACAAATTAGGCGGACAACATAAAATTCCTAGATTAGCAACAGATCGCGTGTGGCTAGAAGAATTAATTAAACTGAATACATGAGAAAAGTATTAGCGTTTGTTTGTTTGTTCTTGTTTGCGCTTGTATTCAGCATACAAGCGCAACATCGTTTGCAATGCGATGCGCTCGGAAACACTTACGACATCTGCGCCGACCACATAACGAAGCACAGTTCCAACTTCAACATAGATTATCGATTGAGTACTTTGCAATATGGAACATCTGTTCAATTGGACTTAACCAATCCGTTGGTTCCCTTTTTATTTTTTCAAGACCAAGGATGTTTGGTGTTTTTAGACAACACCTTGAATGTGTTAGAAGAACCTGTTTTTTTAAACGAACGCTTTCAAGGGCAAATCACCTGCGTTGCAGGATCGAAAGGCGATGCGCTGTGGCTCTACGACGCGAATTCCAGCACACTTATTCGAACGAATCGAAAATTCGAAATACTGAGTAAATCTGCCAATCTCTCCGTTCTTAAAAAGGAGACCGTGCAGCCATTTCAGATTATTGAAAACGGACAACGTGTTTATGTGATTGAGGCGAACAAAAACATTTCCGTTTTTTCGTTATTCGGAAATTTAGAAACGGTAAGCATTTACTATACAATGGATCCCGTTTTTCAATGGAACAATTTTATTTATTTCCGCTTCGGAAATATGCTTTTTGAATGGGAGAACTCGGCTCCCAAACCAAGGACTATTGCGTATTTTGACACAGATGAATTAAAGGGGCAAAATACATGGATTATTTGCGACGGCAAACCCTACTATCTCGAGCCAAGCACGGGTGAAAAACGAGATATTCCACTTCTTGAAAACTTAGAAAAATAAGCCTTCGGAAATCCATTATTTTTCTCTACTTTCGAACCTCATTATTACCTAAACGAATTATGCATATAGCCATTGCCGGAAACATCGGTTCAGGAAAAACTACGCTTACAACTTTAATAGCTAAGCACTACAAATACACCGCTCATTTTGAAGAAGTAGATAACAATCCGTATTTAAGTGATTTCTACAAAGACATGCAACGTTGGTCGTTCAACTTGCAAGTGTTTTTCTTGCGCAGTCGTTTCAGACAATTGATTGATATTAAA
>CALCNZ010000095.1 GCA_937897625.1 uncultured Flavobacteriales bacterium | reverse complement strand
CCGATCTTCCTTTCGGAGAATGCCAACTTCGCGCGAAAGGTGCAAGAAAACGGAATCACCTTCATTGGTCCGAATCCAGAAAGTATAGACATGATGGGAAGTAAGCTTGCAGCGAAAGCCGCAGCTAGAAAATATAACATCCCTATGGTTCCCGGAACCGAAGACGCAATCGCAGATGTTGAACAAGCGAAGCGCGTAGCTCTTGAAGTGGGACTACCTATTTTAATTAAAGCCAGCGCAGGCGGCGGCGGTAAAGGAATGCGCATCGTTGAAAAGATAGAAGAAGTTGAAGAACAGATGGAACGCGCCATTTCAGAGGCCGTGAGTTCTTTCGGAGACGGTTCGGTTTTCATTGAGCGTTATGTAAGCGGACCTCGCCACATTGAGATTCAAGTGCTGGCAGACACACATGGAAACATTGTTCACCTCTTCGAGCGTGAATGCAGCATTCAGCGTCGTCACCAAAAAGTTGTTGAAGAAGCACCTTCTGCTATTCTTACTCCTGAGCTTCGTATGGCCATGGGCAAGAGCGCATGTGATGCAGCTAGAAGTTGCAACTACGTAGGTGCAGGAACAGTGGAGTTCTTGGTCGACGATAAGATGAATTACTACTTCCTTGAAATGAATACCCGCTTGCAAGTGGAGCATCCAGTTTCAGAATGCATCACAGGTATTGATTTGGTGAAGGAACAAATTCGTGTGGCACGTGGAGAGAAATTAGCTTTCACACAAGAAGACCTTTCAATCAATGGACACGCACTTGAAATACGTGTTTACGCTGAAGATCCAACGAATAACTTCCTTCCTGATATTGGAAGATTGAACACTTATGTTCGTCCACAAGGACCGGGTGTACGTGTTGATGATGGGTTTGAAGAGGGAATGGATATTCCTATTTATTACGATCCTATGATTGCGAAGTTGATTGTGCATGCCGCGAATCGCGAGCAAGCCATTGAGCGAATGACTCGAGCAATTGCAGAATATAACATTACAGGAGTTCAAACCACATTGGATTTCTGCTCATGGGCCATCAATCACGATGCGTTTAAATCTGGAAATTTCGACACACATTTCGTGAAGCAATACTTCACTCCAGAAATTTTAAAGAAAGACTTATCTTCTGAAGAGACTGAAATTGCTGCTATTGCTGCGGAAATTTTATTCCAACAAAACAACTCAGCAGCGTCTTCAGCTTCAACCGGCGAAAGCAAAACAAGCGCTTGGAAACTTCGCGCTAGAGACTAATATTTTGAAACTCGCACCAACGTTCCATGCCTTCGGAAGCTCCAGAGGCAATCGCGTTGAATCCTAGTTTTGAAGCCAATTCCGGGACCTTTGGATCTATGACCCAACGCTCTGCTTTAAGCGGAACATTGTACAACAATCCGGCGGCCGGATAAACTTCCAACGAAGTTCCCAGAACCAAAAAGACATCGGCTTCTTCAACGAGCGCCGCTGCATCTTCCAAGAGCGGAACGCCTTCACCAAACCATACAATGTGCGGACGATATGAATTTCCGTGCGCGCAGGCACTCGCTGTCGATTGGGCGATCTGTCCAACCTCATCTACACAACACGAACTTCTCATTTTTGTAAGTTCTCCGTGAAGATGGACAATGCTTGTGCTACCAGCACGTTCATGTAAGTTGTCTACGTTTTGCGTGATGATGGAAACACGAAAGTGTTTTTCCAACTGTGCTAAAATCAAGTGTCCTTTGTTGGGTTGAACATCGTTCAATTGCAATCGACGCAAATTATAAAATTCAGTAACCAACTCTGGATTACTGGCCCAACCTTCAGGCGTGGCCACATCTTCAATGCGGTGTTGTTCCCAAAGACCATTGGAATCGCGAAAAGTGTTAATACCGCTTTCGGCGCTCATTCCAGCGCCTGTAAGAACCACTAAATGTTTCATAAGCTTAGATCATCATAGATCGGAAGAGCACACGTC
>CALCNZ010000094.1 GCA_937897625.1 uncultured Flavobacteriales bacterium | reverse complement strand
GCATCTCGTGGGTGTTTTTGAAAAAATAACCCGGCAAATTCGACGTTTGAACTCCCAAATAAAATTGATTAGCAATGAGCCATTGAACGCCCATTCCCAATTTCCAATTGCTATACGCACCGTTCGAAACATTCATAGAGAAGATGCAGTTCTTTTTCGGCATATACATGATTCCAACGGTTGCCAAAGGTTTCAGAGGAACCGCGAAAATTTCCAATCCTGCGCTTAAACGAATTTTTTCATTCCAACGATAAACAGAACGAACGTAGAACGAACCGCGCAACGGACACCAGAATGACACCTTCTGCGAAGTAGTGACCAATGTATCTGCAAATCCTGAAACGCCATTCACCAAAGAATCACCGTTTAAGATTCCATTTAAATCAACGCCTGTCCAAGTGAGCGTTGAATCAAAAGATACAATTTCTGTTTGTGCGTTCCAGTTTACCCAACCGAGATTTCGCACGCCAAGGGTGTTCCAAACTTCCTTCTTATCCTCGCCCCTATCACGAACGAAATTGTATTCTCCGTCAATACTGAATCCGATTCCATTTCCATTCGGTCGCGATGGCGCCGTATGAATGTACTCACCCGAATAATCCAATTTCAACGTGTCGGCATTTGGAGAAGTGTAGAACGAGGACGGAGGATACATGCTGAACGCTTGATAGCTTAATCCATTCACCATAGAAATTCCAATGGAACTAAATGTGCGCTTATCATAAATTCCAAATCCAATCGATTGAAATCCCTGCATCTCTCCTTGTATCGAATTCAATGGCACATGAACGCCTTGGTAATTGACATTTCCATTGCTTATTAAATCGAAGGCTTGTTTCGAGATTCTTCCATTTCCAAAATATCCTTTTCCAACTTGAATGTACAAATCGAGCATTTCATTACCGAACAAACTGTCTCGCCCGCCGTAATAGCGCGCACGCACATTTGCGTTTCCACCGAAGACGCCCACATTTTTCATTCCATCAACGGCCGAATTTCTTGCCTCCGATGAGACAGTTCCACCTACAACAAAAGGCTTCACCAGCTCTTTTGTAAGGAAGGTGCTTCCTGCAGTCGCCTGCCCTTGAAGATCTAAAATCCCTCTGAATGCCTTTCCAGTAGTATCCGATTTCGTTAACCACAAATATGAAGTCTGAGCAAATGTGCTTCCGAAAAGA
>CALCNZ010000093.1 GCA_937897625.1 uncultured Flavobacteriales bacterium | reverse complement strand
GAATTTTATTCAGGCCATTCAAGAACCTTTGAAAGATGGCATTAAGGTGCTCATGAACGTTTCGGTTGGATTCGATTCCAAATATGGTATTTCATTAACCATTCATGAAATAGATGCGAACTATACGCTTGGAGATCTGGAACAAGAAAAACAGAACAGCATTCAGGCTTTAAAACAACAGGGTATTTTCGATTTAAATCGAAAAAAAAGTTTACCCATTCTTCCGCAAAGACTTGCTATTATCTCTGTGGCGAACAGTAAGGGATATCAAGACTTCACGCATGTACTCGATGAGAATGCTTGGAAGTACAAGTTTTTCCATATGCTCTTTCCATCATTGCTTCAAGGCGATAAGGCAGTTGCCGATTTGACACTTCAATTGAATCGCATTCGAAAGGTTGCGCATCATTTTGATGCGGTAGTCATTGTTCGCGGAGGAGGCGGAGACATTGGATTGGCTTGCTACAACAACGTGAACTTATGCAAAGTCATTGCTGAATTTCCTCTTCCCGTTTTAACCGGAATAGGCCACCGGATTAATGAATCGGTAGCCGATATGGTGGCCTTCAAGAATTTAATTACTCCAACAGATTTAGGAAACTTCTTCATTCAGCAGTTTCATAATTTTTATTTACCCGTTCAGCGAGCTGAAGAAGCGCTTACGGACAAATCGTTGCGCCTTCTTTCAGAAACCAAATCGAAGTTGCATGCCTTTGTTCTGCTGTTTCGATCGGTGGTTGAAACAATGCTGGTGAAAAACACGTCAAAGATTGAAACACTTCGCGTGGAATTACGGACGAAAACGCTGCAACAAGTTTCAAACGAAAAAGGGAATATTCAGAAACTATCGAAGGCACTTGCCAACGACGCACGCACCTTGCTCACAGCCGAACGCGTTTCCGTTTCCAATTTACAAGAAGGAATGAAAAGCCGAACGAACGTTCGGTTGTCGAAGGAATTGATGCTGGTAAACGGATTAGAAAACAGCGTCCGCTTGCTTGATCCACGAAACGTGTTGAAGCGAGGCTTCAGCATAACGCTCGTTAACGGAAAGGCCGTTACCGACGAAAGTGAAATAAACTCAGGGGAAGAACTAACGACTCTTTTATACAACGGAACAATAACATCTATTAAGAAATAAGAATATGAGTGAAACAGAAGTAAACTATGCACGCGCTTTTACAGAGCTTCAAGCCATAGTAACAGAAATTGAATTGGGACAGATCTCGGTAGATATCTTGTCGGAAAAAGTTAAACGCGCTTCGGAGTTAATCGCAATATGCAAGACGAAGTTGTCTTCTACAGAGGAAGATGTAAATCAGATTTTGAAAGAGCTTGAACAGTAGATGCTTCGCTAGTTCCGTTGGAAGGTCTTACGAAGGTTCTTCGAAAGTTCCGTTGGAAGGTCTTACGAAGGTTCTTCGAAAGGTCCGTTGGAAGGTCGCTACGCGAAGCGTCCTTGCAAAGCACCTTGTGAAACAACTTGCACCGTACCTTGTAAAACACCTTTCGAAGAACCTAAAACGGATTTAAGAAATGAATGAGTAGTTTTGTTAAATGAAAATAGAAATTTGGTCCGATATCGTTTGTCCGTTTTGTTACATCGGTAAACGTCACTTAGAACAGGCGCTCAAGAGCACAGGGAAGGAAGTAGAAATTGAATGGAAGAGTTTCCAATTGGATCCGACGGTTACTCCCGAAGATGCGGGCGTTTCAGTGGTGGAGCATCTTGCTTCGAAAAAGGGAATGTCCATTAATCAGGTGAACGGTATGATGAATCATGTGGAAGGCATGGCTGCGAATGCTGGCTTGGATATGAAATTAAGAAGTTCCTTTGTCTTGAATACGTTTCATGCGCATCGAGTTTTACACTTTGCAAAATCTATTGGGAAAGGTTCTGAATTGAAGGAAGCTTTTCTGAAAGCACACTTCACAGAGAATTTTAATTTGAACGAAGAAGCGAATCTGGTTCGCGTTGCGGTTTCAGTTGGATTGAAGGAAGAAGATGTTCTTCGTGTGCTTCATTCCAATGAATTTGAAGAGGCTGTGAATGAAGACGCCTACACTGCTCAACAGTTCGGTGCACGTGGGGTTCCGTTCTTTGTCTTCAACAGAGAGTCGGTCGTTTCAGGCGCTCAGCCGGTGGAAGTGTTCGAGAAAATATTAAACGAGTCGAATTAATTCTATTCATCTTGAAATCCTTTTTCTTCAATTTTCGAATTCTATTTTTTCTCATTGGAATACTTGCCTGTGCGCAGCTAAACGCACAAGTGCTCCCATACAAAGACGATCGCTTGTCGGTTGATGCACGCGTGAAGGATTTGCTTTCGCGCATGACGCAAGAAGAAAAATTCTATCAAGTGTTTATGATTGCACACGATGGTGTTTTCAAAGAGGAGGATTACACGCACGGAATTTTCGGGATTGAAATGAACACCTCCGGATTGAATGAAGCAGCAGGACAACAGATGCTCGATTATTCAAATGGAAATTCAGTAGAAGCGGAATTGGCAGAAATGCTGCGCATTCAGAAGTATTTGGTAACGAAAACGAGATTAGGCATTCCAGCAATTTTCTTTGGCGAGTCTTTGCACGGGGTAGTTGCGAAGGGTGGTGTTTCTTTTCCGCAATCGATAGCGCTTGCAGCGAGTTTTAATACAGCACTTATGGAAGAAGTTTCCGACGCCATTGCTACTGCTACCTATCAACGCGGATGGCGCATGGTTCTTTCTCCGGTTGTGAATGTGGCAACCGATGTGCGTTGGGGAAGAACAGAAGAGACCTACGGCGAAGATCCTTATTTGTGCAGTGTCTTTGGTGCCGCATTTGTTCGTGCCTTCGAATCGAAAAATATAGTCACCACTCCAAAGCACTTCGTTGCAAATGTTGGCGATGGTGGAAGGGACAGCTATCCCATTCATCTAGACGATAAAGCGCTGAATGAAATGCATTATCCGCCTTTCTTGGCCTGCTTCCAGGCAGGCGCGCGCAGTGTAATGGCGAGTTACAATTCGTTGAATGGAATTCCATGCAGCATGAATGCGAATCTCCTTCAACATACATTAAAAGAAAATTGGAAGTTCACAGGCGTTGTTATTTCAGATGCCGGAGCAGTGGGCGGAGCGAATGTCTTGCACAACACTTCGCCCGATTATCCAACCAGCGGAAAGCAAGCAATAGAGAATGGAATGGATGTCATTTTTCAAACGTCCATTCATCACGATAAATTATTTTCTTCTCCCTTCTTGAAAAATGAAGTGCGTCAATCTGCATTGGATTCTGCTGTTTCGCGTGTGTTGAAATTGAAGTTTGAATTGGGATTGTTCGACAATCCGTATGCAGAGTTTCATGCAATTGATTTGAAAAATCAGCAAGCGCTTGCCTTGAAAGCGGCTGAGGAATCGATGGTGTTGTTGAAGAACGAGAACAACGTCTTGCCTCTTTCTTCCAACTACAAAAAAATATTGGTGGTGGGTGAAGACGCTGCTGAATGTCGATTGGGAGGATACAGTGGAAGTGGTAATTCGTTGGTGAGTGTTTTAGATGGAATGAAGGAGCATTACGAAGGCGACGTGGGCATTGAATACGCTCGTGGATGCAGCAGGAAGTTAGAAAAGGAAGTTGTGTTGAAGGAAGAGGATTTGTCGGAAATTGAAGCGCATTATTTTTCTGAATTGAATTTTCAAGGCGTTGAAGTGGTGAATAAATGGAAAGGTGTCTTGGATTTTTATTACACCTTTTATTCTCCGGACGAGCGAATTCAGAAAGAAAAATTCAGTGCGAAATTTGAAACAACTTTCACTCCGCGAGACAACAATTGGGAAGCCATAGGGCTGAAGGGCAACGACGGTTTTCGCATGTATGTGAAAGACGAATTGGTGATTGATCAGTGGGAAAAAGTTTCGTTTCATTTGGTGTTTCATTCCATGAAATTGGAAAAAGGAAAGTCGTACAAGCTTCGTGTAGAATTTCACGAGACCTTCGGAAATGCACAATTGGCCTTGGTTGGAAGAAGGAAGGATTCAGAAGAGAAAGAGATTCAAGAAGCTGTTTCAATGTCGAAGAAAGTAGATGCGATTGTTGTTGTTGCAGGAATTGAAGAAGGAGAGTTTCAAGATAGAAGCAAGCTAACTCTTCCAGGAAATCAAGAGAAGTTGATTTTAGAATTGGCGAAAACGGGCAAGCCCATTGTAGTTGTTTTAGTTGGTGGAAGTGCTGTTGTTATGGAGCGTTGGTTGAATGAAGTGGATGGTGTAGTGATGATGTGGTATGCGGGAGAAAAGCAAGGAACTGCGCTTGCGCATGTCTTGAGTGGAAAAGTGAATCCAAGTGGAAAATTGCCAATCACCTTTCCGCGTCATGAAGGGCAGTTGCCGCTGAGCTACTGGCATGAGCCAACTGGAAGAGGAAGCGATTACATAGATGGAACGGGGCTTCCACTTTTTCCATTTGGATATGGAAAGAGTTATACTACTTTTTCATTGAGTGAATTGAATGCGAATGAAATCGGAGCGGGAAAGAACACATCAATGGAAGTTTCTCTTCGAATAAAAAACACGGGCAAGGTTGCTGGAAGTGAAGTGGTGCAGATGTACGTGCAACGTCCGAATTCACAGCGTGTGGAAGCTGTCCAGAAATTGAAAGGGTTTCAAAAAGTTTTCCTTCAACCCAACGAAGAAAAGGAAATCACTTTCCATGTGGGTCAGCAAGAGCTTCAGGAATACATGGACAATGGTGAATGGAAATTCAGCTCGGGGAAATACCGGATCATGTTTGGAAGTTCCAGTCGCGAAATTCAGCAAGAGTTCGTGTGGGAGTATTCAGGAAATTGATTGGAGGGTGTTTATTGAAATTCCATTGCGAACAACTCGTATGGATAGTTGTTTGAAATTCGGATTAAGGAATAACTTTACAAAAAAAATAGCGATATGAACGTAGTTGAAAGAATGCAGTGGAGATATGCCACGAAGGCCATGAACGGTGAGAAAGTGAGTGATGATAAGATTGGGAGAATAGTGGAAGCGATTCGTTTATCGCCATCTTCAAGTGGATTGCAACCTTACGAATTGTTTGTTATTACGAATCAAGAATTGAAGACCGAGTTGAAAGCAGCAGCGCACAATCAAGGTCAGGTTGAGGATTGTTCGCACTTGTTGGTGTTTGCAGCTTGGGATACGTATACGGAAGATCGAATTAACAAGTGGTTCGATTTGGTGAATGAAGAACGCAACATGAAGAGTGAAGGGTGGGAGAACTACCGCAACAATTTATTGAAGGTATATCCAGCGCGCTCTTCTGAAGAGAATTTTAATCACACCTCAAAGCAGGCATACATTGCTTTGGGCATTGCCATGTTAGCGGCTGCTATGGAAGAAGTGGATGCTACTCCAATGGAAGGATTTAATCCAGCCGAGGTCGATCGCATTTTAGGTCTTGAAGCAAAAGGCTTAAAGTCGGTACTCTTGCTTCCCCTCGGCTATCGCAATCCAGAGAAAGATTATTTAATCAACGCGAAGAAGGTTCGGAAGTCGATGAGTGATTTTGTGCATCGTCTTTAACTAGTCGTATTTAGTCTGTCTTCGATTTTGGCTTTTTTATTCCTTTGAATAATTCGAATCGAGATGAAAAGAAGTAGCAGTAAAATAAAAATTTCCAAAGCTCCTACAACCGCGTCATAATAACCTGAAATAACGAGGAATAATGAAAGCATAAGCACAGCTATTGCGCTTATCACAAGTAGTATTTTGTTGATTCGTGTCTTCTGCGTAAGTTTATCTAACCGCTTTTGCAGCAAGCTTTTTTCCTCTTCTGAGACGGCAGGTTTAGATGGCGTTGCGCCCTCTAGATAGGGCAATAAGTAACGCTCTTCATT
>CALCNZ010000092.1 GCA_937897625.1 uncultured Flavobacteriales bacterium | reverse complement strand
GTTCTGGGAATTAACCCATGATTTAGAATCAGAAGAAAAATGATTAAAGCCGAACCACGGACCATATTAAACTTCCTGAACACTTACTTCGATGTGGTGCGCGACTTGTTTGAATACCAGCAACAAGACGGTATCATTACGAAGGAAGTATTCGATATGATTTGTCACAAGCATGGTGCGCAAATGAAAAGTCGTTTGCGCGAATACCGCGTTGTTCGTTCGATTGGAAGTGATTTCGAAATGCGCGATGTGTATTTCAAGTTGATGGAATTTTTGTTGTTTGAATTCAAGCCGCTTCTACCTGAAACCATTGAAAAATACAAAGGCGCCATTTCTGAATTGTTCATGAAGATTCGCAAAAGCGAACATTCAGACCGCGACATTCTTCAAGAAAGAATTAAAAACCTTTCCGGACAAGTGCGCGAATTCGTTGACCTGGTTGAACGTAACGCCTTCCGCTTGTTAAGTGAAACGCGCGATTTGAAATCGAACATCGACCGCGTGCAGTACCGCGAGAAAGTGCACAAAGCTTCCTTCTGGATTGAATACTACATTCTTCCATTGAACCGCATTCTTGATGTGAATCACAGCGAATCGGTAACCAGCAAGTTGGTGGAAGTTTGTGAATACGCAAATCGCAAACGTCTCGATTATTCCGATGAAACAACGCGAAGCGAATTTGAAAAACTGTACACGCAACTGATTCAAACCAACCAAGATTTGTTGAAGCAATCGAAAATTTTAACGAACGAATTGCTTCCTTTGCTTGAGCGCATTCGCACGGAATCGTTGATCCTTACTGGTTTCATCGAATTCTTACGCAACCCATATAAGGTGGAAACTCCACCGTTGTTGAAAGGAACGCGAACCATGGTTTACGCGAAAGACATGTATTTCAAAGTGCGCGAATTCTTCGAACAATTTCAAATTGAAGCTCCGGTTATTGTTGAAAATTCTGAAGCCGATTTCGACCGTTGGATTTTCGACAGAACCTTATTCAAAGAGAAGCTCAATGCGAGCATGCCTGTGAACGACTTTTTTGGATGGTGCTTCAAAGCATTGAAAAAAGATTTCGATCAAATTGAAACCGACAAGTTCTTTGCAGTAACCGGATTGTTGTTCGATGAAGAATTACAAATCGATTATTCGAAAAAAAGCGATCGTGTTTCTATTGAGACAACAACATCGATACTCGACGTTCCAAAATTAAAAATTGAACCCGCTATAAAATTATAACATGGTATACCCAGCGCACCATAGACAAATTGTTGAAGAACTTATGAGTGGAAAGTTCTTGTTGAACAACGAAGAACACTTCAACAGCTTAAAAGAAAACGAATCGTTCTACACCGAATTTTTCAAGGTTTCATTCGACCTTGAATTAATTATGAAGCCCGAGTTCTGTTACTTGTTAAGCAAAGACACGCAAGAGAATTTCTCTCGCGATGTGAGCATATTCGTAGCCATTCTAAGTTACGAATTGGACCGCGACGGGCGCAATTTCATTGAGTCCTTCGATTTCAATGAATTTACCTTCGAGGAAATAGATGGTTACTTCATGAATAGTTCATTCATTGATTTAATTGAAAGTAACAAGACCCTTCGCGACAACGAAAGCAGAAGAACATTGTTAAATGGTATGGCCCGTCGAAATATTATTTTCAAAACTTTCGAAGACCGTTTTACCTTTACGCAGGCTTACAAAGTATTTGTAGACTTCGCCAAAGAACTCGCATTGAAGCGAATTAAAGGTGAACCAGAAACACAAAACGCTGAATCATGAAAAAACTAGTTTTTACTTTTGCGATTGCATTCGCATGCTTATTCAACAGCAATCTGCAAGCTCAATCACTTGAGCGAAAAGCAGCAATAGACATTTGTGAATGTTCACACATTATTGAGAACAACGTTAGCCCCGAGTTTCGTGAAATAATAAACTTCAAGCTTATTGCTGAAACAGAGGAAGAGTTCAACAACGCTATGATCACATTCGTGACTAACAATCCCGATAAAGCGGCCAAGGATATGCAATGGATGCAGAGCATGAGCGATGATAACGGTCAATTCTTACGTTGCATTTCTAAAATGGAAATGAAGTATGACAATACCGAATTAGATACTCCTGAAATGTACAATTCCATTATGGTTGAATTGTATGAAATTGAATGTGACTTTGCTGCCGCACTATTTATGTTTGGTGCAGAAGTGCAAGCAGCTGAAGTTACTGAAGGCGAATAAAAATTTAAACAACACAATAATAAAATGAAAATGAAATCTACACTGGCTATCTGTTGTATGGCCGTAGTTCTAATTGCTGCTGGATGCGGCATGGGAAAAGAAAAAGAAGTAGCTGCTGACGTTTGCGGTTGCACCAAGTCTTTGGAAAATAAATTGAGTCCAGCCTTCGTGAAAATAATCAATGAAGCTTCAACGTCTGAAAATCCAGATAAA
>CALCNZ010000091.1 GCA_937897625.1 uncultured Flavobacteriales bacterium | reverse complement strand
CCTTTTTCTTTTTCAAGATGCAAATAACGTCTTGAAACACTGAAACCGTCGAGCAAGGCTAGTATTCCAATTACAGGAAGCACTGCCATTTTTAACGTTTTGTTCTTAACGTAAATAAGTGCAAGTACAGCCCCTGAAACAATTACCACGAAGAACAAAGAACGTTTTGCATCTGCCTTGAAAATTTCAGCACGTACATCTTCCAAAGCACCTGCATATTTTTCCATCATAGCTACTTGTTCTTTCGGACCGCCCTTCGAAAGTTCATCGAATTGTTCCTGTTCTTGCGCGCTAATTAACGAGCCTGTAGCACTTGGGCTTGCGTTCAAATACATCATTACAACTACAAATACTGCAACCGCACCTGTAAGTATTTTCTTTCCGTTTTTCCCCCAGGCAATTTCACCTTCAACCAACTTCTTTAAGAACATCATGCCCATTGCAGCTGCCATGACTTGAATCAGAACCAAGATCATTTTCGAATCGCGGAATTTATTGTACATCGGAATTTTTTCAATGAACATGGAATTCAATCCGGTCATTTCCTTCAAACATAATCCCAATGCCAATAAAGTAATCACAAGGAATGGCCATTTAATTCCGTCTTTCAAACCAACAAAAGCAAGAATGAACAACGTCATGATTGCTGCCCCGAAATAGAACGCACCACCGGTGAAGCGCTGCGCTCCCCAGTAACTGTTTTGTCCTTTTAGATCGTCTTTGAATTTGTTTACGTTCTTGTTTGCTTTCGCCGCATTTGGAATGGCCTCTTTGTTCTTCTCTCCGATGGCTGAAGAGTTACCGCCTTTTGCGTTCGGAATAAGCAATGACCATTGTTCTCCGGAAGCGAAATTGTAATCGAGAATGTACGAACCGCTCAGACCTTCTTGTTCAATGTTCGAACTTTCCTTGGGTTTCAAGGTAAGGTCTGAACTACCACGTGTGGTGTATTTGCTGTACTCGAAGGTGGTCATGAGGTTGCTGGCGCTTGGAAGTACAGCAACAATACTTGCTATGGCCAAAACAGATAAAGACATGGCTAACGCCTTGAATTGTTTCGCAACAAGCAAGCGAACAGATTCTCCAATCGCAACAGCAACAAGCAAGAATGCCAAGTAGTAAGTCATTTGAAGGTGATTCGCGGCTATGTTCAATCCCAAAAACAGCATGAAGATGGCGCCTCCCAAATAGGCCCTTCCTCTGAATGCTAGAATGAACCCACCGAGCGCTGGTGCTAAGAATGCAATAGAAGTTACCTTACCCGTGTG
>CALCNZ010000090.1 GCA_937897625.1 uncultured Flavobacteriales bacterium | reverse complement strand
CTCTTCCGATCTCCTGTTGTTTGCGTTACCACATTCAAAACAACCGAAGAAGCATTGGCTATTGCGAACGATACCTTGTACGGATTGGGCGCAGGTGTTTGGACAAGAGATGCGCATGAATTGTATCAAGTGCCACGTGCTATTCAGGCAGGACGTGTTTGGGTAAACTGCTATCACGCTTATCCAGCGCACGCTCCATTCGGTGGATACAAGAAATCTGGATTCGGAAGAGAGACTCATAAAATGATGTTAGGACACTACCGTCAAACGAAGAATATGTTGATCTCTTACAACAAAAACAAACTTGGATTTTTCTGAGGTTAAATACAACAAGCAATGCACCGAGCTCCAGGGCTCGGTGTTTTGTTTTTAATTTGGAGCATGAAAAAATTCCCTCGCATTGAAGTGAACAACGAAGCTGAATCACTCATTCATGAATTGCAAGCGCGTCATGGCGACCTTGTTTTTCATCAAAGTGGCGGCTGCTGCGACGGTTCGTCGCCCATGTGTTTTCAGAAAGGTGATTTCATTATGGGCTACAGCGACGTGTGTTTAGGGGAAGTATGTGGTGTTGAGTTTTGGATGAGTCAAGACCAATTTGAATATTGGAAACACACCCACCTTACTTTAGGTGTTGTGGTTGGAAGAGGATCCAGTTTCTCATTGGAAATTCCAACCGGAAAAAGATTCATGATTCACTCGCGTCTGCTGACCGAGGAGGAATTGATGAACTTAGAAGAATTGCGCTACAGAGAAGATTAATCTGTAAATTGGAACTTCAAAATATTAGAACATGAAACGAATTGAATCGTTCGAAGAATATAAATCGGTATACGCCGAAAGCATTGCCAACCCTGATAAATTTTGGGGTGAAATAGGAGAATCTTTTTCATGGAAAAAGAAATGGGACACTGTTCTTTCTGGAACATTTGCAGATGCGCGCAACCGTTGGTTCGACGGTGGTGAATTGAACATTACAGAGAATTTATTGGACAGGCATCTGGCTGAAAAAGGAAATGACACGGCTTTGATTTGGGAACCGAATGAACGTTCGGTTCAAGCTCGTTCATTCACCTATTCGGAACTTCACAAGGAAGTTTGCATTGCAGCTGAAATGCTTCGCACCATGGGCGTTCAAAAAGGAGATCGTGTTTGTATCTACATGAGCATGGTGCCCGAATTGGTGCTTAGCGTATTGGCTTGCGCCCGCATTGGAGCGGTGCATTCCGTAATTTTCGGAGGCTTCAGTGCGAAGAGTATTGCAGATCGCGTTGACGATGCAGAAGCAGACTTCGTGATAACCATGGACGGTGGTCTTCGCGGAAACAAGACCATTCCATTGAAAACGGTGGTGGACGAAGCATTGACTTCAACAAGAAAAATAAAAAATGTTTTGGTCTTCAACTACCTCAACCTTCCAACCGAAAAAAAAGAAATTGATATCGATTGGAATGAGTTGAAAGCGGAAGTTGTTTCAGCAAACAATTACATGAAGACAGGAGAAACACTTCAGTCTGAAGATCCGTTGTTCATCTTGTATACCAGTGGCTCAACGGGAAAACCGAAAGGCGTTGTGCACAGCACCGCGGGATACATGGTGTGGACGGCTTATACTTTTTTGAATGTGTTTCAGTATCAGAAAGGCGACATTCATTTTTGTACAGCTGATGTTGGGTGGATAACAGGACATAGTTATTTAATATACGGACCACTTCTGAATGGCGCTACTTCATTGATGTTTGAGGGCATACCTACTTATCCGGATGCCGGAAGATTTTGGGACATTGTAGCGAAACACAAGGTGAGTATTTTCTACACCGCTCCTACTGCTATTCGCAGTTTAATGTCGGCCGGTGATGAATTTTTGGAAGGAAAAGATTTGTCTTCGTTGCGCATTTTGGGAAGTGTTGGAGAGCCCATTAACGAAGAAGCGTGGAATTGGTACCACGATAAAATTGGAAAAGGAAATTGTCCGATTGTAGATACTTTTTGGCAAACGGAAACAGGCGGAGTAATGATTTCAAGTTTGGCTGGTGTAACACCGTCGAAGCCTGTATTTGCGACATTGCCTATGCCGGGGGTACTTCCTGTTTTGTTAGACGATAAAGGGAATGAAATTCTTGAAAACGATTTAACGGGAAATCTTTGTTTCAAGCAGCCGTGGCCTTCGATGATTCGCACGACGTATGGCGATCATGAGCGCTGTATTTTGAATTACTTCAGCACCTATAAAAATTATTACTTCACGGGAGACGGTGCATACAGGGATGCAAACGGAATGTATCGCTTGGCTGGAAGAGTGGATGATGTGTTGAACGTAAGCGGACACCGCATTGGAACGGCCGAAGTGGAGAATGCAATCAACCATACTCACGGCGTTATTGAAAGTGCTGTGGTTGGTTATCCGCATGACATCAAGGGGCAAGGGATTTATGCTTTTGTGATATGTGGGGAACAAGGTGCGATGCAAGGTGCTTCGCAAGGGTTTGAACAGGAGATGGTTTATTCGATAATGAAGACCGTGAGTGAGCAGATTGGAGCGATAGCGAAGCCAGATAAAATTGTGATTGTAAGTGGGCTTCCGAAGACGAGAAGTGGGAAAATTATGCGTCGCATTTTGCGGAAGATTGCAGAAGGAGAGTTCGATGCAATAGGCGACACGACGACTTTGTTAGACCCAAGTGTGGTGCAAGAAATTATTGACAAAGCAAAATAATCTCTTGACTTTTTCGGAATTTTTGTAATTTGCCCGCATGAGGCGGAGGATATTTTCCACTGAGAAAAAGATTGGTTCTTTTTTAATTATTGGCGCTCTTATTCCAAGTTCAGGTTTGTTTGTTGTGAACAGCCTTTTCGCACGTTCTGGCAGTCACAGCGAATTGCTTGTCCTTTATTTTCAGTCTGTTTTAGCCGTTGTTTTCGGTTCAATATTTTTTGCTCCGGCATGGGGAAGAATGCCATTGAAAACCGAGGGCGAGTTTATTCCTTATCGATTTACCGGAATGGGAGCTGTTTCATTGGCTCGATTTAGAGGTTTGTATTTGGGTCTGCTTATTCTTCCGCGGCGAGTAGATCTTTTCGATGCTCGCGACTGCTGCTGCCGCGCCACCAAGCTCCCCCATCGTGAGCCGCTT
>CALCNZ010000089.1 GCA_937897625.1 uncultured Flavobacteriales bacterium | reverse complement strand
GTTAATTGAATGGAATGCAAGTCAACGCCGGAATTTATTTCCACCAATTCCCCATCTTTCACCGAGAAGTTTGAAGCAACGTTCAAGTTTTCGAAGGGACCGGTCATATCGAAATTGAAATGCACATCTCCTGAAGGAGCATAAGGTTCAAGCTGAACCTGCATGGATTTGGGTAACAATTGAATTCCTTCTTTCAGATCTAAATCTGTTTCTGCAATGTGCAAGTCAATGCTCGGATGATCGCCGTAATCCAAGCTGCCCGTGACATTCAGCGGCACCTCTTCCAACAACAATTCCGCTGTTTGAATCACAAACGTATTGTTGTCGAGGTTCACTTGCATCTTTGAATCGAGCCCAATGTTTCGCTTGCGAAGCATCTCTGTTTCGCCTGCGTACAACACATTCATGTGTGCAGAGGTTTCAATATCCAACAAGAATTGCTTTTCTGTAAATTTTCCAGAAGCCTGTAATTTCTTCAACTTAACATCTACATATGTTTTTTCCTGCTCGTCTTCGTAGAGGTAAGAGATATTTTCTCCAACAATATCTTGGAGTTGTATTTTGAATTTTTCGTTTGGGGTGGAAGAAGTATCGGCCTTCCACACATCCCAATTCAATTGGCCTTTTCGGTCCACCCGCATGTTGAACGAACCGTTCTTCGCTTCAATTTCATCAATGTTATACTTTCCGCTGAAAAGGTCAATAATGTCGAAAGACAAGTACAATTCTTTCGCAAAGAGTAAGGTGTCGTGCGACTTCGAATTTTCTTCAATATAAATATCTTTGAAACGAATCGATACGGAAGGGAAATTGTTCCAGAGGGTGAGGTCGGCTTCGCGAATACTCGACTTTGTTTTTAAATTTTCTTGAACAGTTTGAAGGGCGTAGGTTACAATTTCATCTTCATAAACTGTCACAGCAATGACTAATCCGGAAAAGAGAAGTGCTATCAACGCGAATAAGCCAATCAGAATGCGCTTCAGCCACTTTCTGCTTGTTGAAATGGGTTTCTTTTCCTGCAGAACAGGCCCACCTTCTATTTCTTTTACTTCTTCCATTCTTCGTTTAAAAGTACTCGGTGTATGAACTACATTTGGCGGAGAGTTGTGAAGTAACTCACAACCCATTGTTTGAACGAATCAATAACGATTACTATGAAAAATTTGTTGCTTGCTTTAGGTTTTCTTTTTTGTGGAACAGCGGGTTTTGCTCAAGACTGGACCGTTCCGGAATTGCCTTATTCCTATGAAGCGCTAGAACCCGCCATAGACGCGGAAACCATGCATATTCATCACGATAAGCATCATTTAGCATATGTCACTAATTTGAATGCAGCCTTGAAGTTGGAAGCGAATCAGAAATATGCAAAGCTTTCTATGGAACAATTGTGCGCGGCGCTTGATCCGAAAGACTTGGCCGTTCGAAACAATGGTGGTGGACATTTCAATCACACCTTTTTCTGGAATTGTTTGGCAGCACCAAGCGCAGCTGGTGAGCCGAGTAAAGAATTGGCAGCCGCTATTCAACGCGATTTCGGAAGCATGGATAATTTAAAGAAGATCATGACCGACGAAGGCAAAGCGCGCTTCGGCAGCGGATGGGTATGGTTATGCAAAGACGCTAAGGGCGTGCTTTTCGTAACTTCAACTCCTAATCAAGACAATCCGTTAATGGTAAAGGTTGTTGAAAAACCGGGAACTCCTATTTTAGGCATCGACGTCTGGGAACACGCGTATTACTTGAAATACCAGAACAAACGCGCTGATTATTTAGCGGCTATTTTTTCTGTTGTGAATTGGAATTTTGTGAATGAGCGTTACGCTTCGCGATGACACAACACGTTGTGATGACCTTCTTCGAAGGATGACACATTTCATGTGATGACCACCTTGTGGATGACACAACACGTTGTGATGACCGTTCCGGATGACGCTTCGCGATGACACTTCGTGAAAACCATCCGCGAAGCGGTCATCGAACTTGTTCGTCATCGATTGTAAATCGTCATCACTCGAAGAGTGTCATCCAGCTCCGCTGGTCACCCGCTTTGCGGTCAACGCTTAAAAAGTGGCACAGTAGAACACGGCTCGCCATACATAATGCGGTTGGCGACAGGCTGAAGTTTTTGAGAAAGTTGAATGTAAACCTCTTCTGTGAGTCGAAGTGAAGTGCAGCCTTTGATGACTACATTTTTATCTTGAAATTTCGAAAGATCCAATTGTTGAATAAATGCCAGCGCCCTTAAAGTGTCTAAAGTACTCGGTGATGAAAAATGACATTTCGCATGCACCTCAGATAGTTTCAAAGCCAATAACATGTATGCCCAAACTGGAACAATAGCATCTACCGAACAATGAATGGCAACAATTTTATTGGTATACGCTGAAGTATTCAGCGATGAAACAAATTCTCTAAAATCCTTTTCCTTCAACGCAATTCCCTGCCACAATTGAGGTGCAATATCTAACGCTGCAGCTTCAAACGCCGCCACTTCTTCAGCAATGTCAAGCGTAATAAGTTTACTATTTGCAACCTTGTTTTCAATCATGGTTCAAAAGTAATCCAACTCTCGATATACTCCACCATCGTGTAGCGTCATCCCGCAGGGTCATCCTTCGAAGAAGGTCATCACAACATGTTGTGTCATCCGCTCCGCGGTCATCGGCTCCGCCGTCATCCACTAGGTGGTCATCACACGAAGTGTGTATATTTGTAATGTGACCTACATAATCGGAGAAATAGGACAAAACCACAACGGCTCGGTAGACCTTGCCAAGCAAATCATTGACCTCGCGGCATTGCCTGTGGTGGAAGATTATTTTCAGCTGTCGCTGAAACCCATGAATGCTGTAAAGCTCACCAAGCGCGACCTGAACGAAGAACTCAGCCAGTCGCAAATGAATGCGCCCTACAACAGTCCGCATTCGTTCGGGTCGACATACGGAGAACACCGCGCTTTTTTGGAATTGAACGACGAGCAACACGAAGAACTGTTTCATTATTCAAAATCGAAAGGTCTGGATTTTGTTGAAACACTTTGCGCACGTGGATGCCTTTCTTTGTTGAAACGATTCACGCCCGATTACTTGAAGGTTGCCAGTCGCGACCTCACGAATCTCCCGCTGCTAGAGGCTTTGGCGGAAACGAAGATTCCCATTATTCTCTCCACGGGTATGGCTGGGAAGGAAGAACTCGATTACGCGTTAGACACTATTTCACGTTGTCATTCGAACATTGGCATACTTCATTGCACTTCGGAATACCCTACGCAGCCGAAGAATGTGAACCTCAATACCATTCGTTTTTTACAAAACAATTATCCGCAGTACAGCATCGGTTTCAGCGATCATACACTCGGTATTTTCACTCCAGTTGCCGCTGTTGCTATGGGGGCGACGATCATTGAAAAGCACATCACCACTGATCGAAATTTGAAAGGAACTGACCAGCGCGGATCCCTCGGTCCTGAAGGCATTCGACGCATGGTGCGCGACATTCGTGAACTCGAATTGTCTATGGGTGAAGTGGAAATGAAGATCGAAGATTCTGTTGCTTCCGCTCGATTAAAGTTGGAAAGAAGCATTGCTGCCGTTGGTGAAATTCCAGCGGGAAAAATTATTGAAGAATCGGACTTGTGCATGCTCTCTCCAGGTGACGGATTCAAATGGGCACAACGAAATTTGGTAGTTGGAAAGCGCGTGAACAGCACCATTCCAGCAAACGAGGTTATTTATCCAATGCATCTCGAAGACTAATTTCTGCGTAATGAACGAAGCGAAACAAGCTGTCATCTTTGTTGCCGGAGGCACTGGAACCCGCATGGGAAGCGCCTTGCCAAAACAATTTCTTACGCTGAACAACACGCCTATTCTTATTCACACGCTTCGAAAATTTCACGCGTTCAATCCCTTTTTTGAAATGGTGGTGGTTATGCATCAAAACTATATTTCATTCTGGAAAGACTTGTGTCTTCAGTTCGAACATGTTCCTGCACATGCCGTAGTTGCAGGCGGAGAAGAACGTTTCCACAGTGTGAAAAACGGATTGAATGTACTTTCTGAAAGCGTGAATTCCGTGGCAGTGCACGACGCTGTTCGTCCTCTTGTTTCGCACGAAACACTTCAAAGATGTTTTGATGCGTTGAATGAAAACAACGCTGTAGTTCCCGCCATACCTATCAACGATTCCATTCGTGAAGTGCACGGTGCAGAGAATAAAAGCGTCGATCGTTCGTTGTTCAAACGTATTCAAACCCCACAGTGTTTTCATGCAACTGTCTTGAAAGAAGCCTACAATCAGCCTTTCAGCCCATTGTTCACCGACGACGCTTCTGTAGTGGAAGCGAACGGTCATTCGGTTTTTTTGGTGGAAGGAAATCTAGAAAATATTAAAATCACATCGCCCATCGATCTCATTGTTGGTGAGGCATTAACTGCAAATACAAAATAAAATGAATGCTCCACGTGCAAAGAAAATAGCGAAGGAATTGGTAGAACACGGACATACCCGAATAGACAATTATTATTGGATGCGCTTGTCAGACGAGCAGAAAAACGCTGCAACGCCAGACGAGCAAACAGCAGATGTATTGGCCTACTTGAAGGAAGAGAACGACTACGTGAACGAGGGAATGAAGCACACCGAAGAATTGCAGAAGCAGTTGTTCGAAGAAATGAAGGGACGAATCAAAGAAGACGATTCATCGGTTCCTGTGAAGCAAAACGGATATTGGTATTACACGCGATTTGAAATTGGACAAGACTACGCTTTCAATTGTCGCAAGAAGGAAAGCATGGAAACAGGTGAAGAAGAAATTCTCATCAACGGTCCAGAAATGGCGAAGGGCAAAGACTACTGGGCACTCGGCGGATTAAGCATTTCAGAAAATAATCGTTTCATGATTTACGGAATCGATGAAATAAGCAGAAGGGTCTACACGCTTCATGTTCGCGATCTTGAAACAGGAGAAATGTTCAGCGAAGTCATTGAAGGCACTTCCGGTTCTGCAACATGGGCATCGGATAACCTTCATTTTTTTTACACGAAGAAAGACGCACAAACCTTGCGCGATTGCCAAGTGTGGCGACACGAATTGGGAACCGATCCGTCTGCAGATGTATTGGTGTTCGAAGAAAAAGACGAAGAATTTTCGTGCTTCGTTTTCAAAACGAAAACAAAAAAATATTTAATAATTGGAAGTTCTCAGACCGTTTCAGACGAATACTGGGTATTGGAATCTAACAATCCGAAAGGAGAGTTTCGTCTCTTTCAAAAGCGCGAACGCGACTTGGAATACAGCATCACGCATTACGAAGACAAGTTTTATGTCCTCACGAATTTAGAAGCAAAGAACTTCCGACTCATGTCGTGTCCCATTCATTCCACCGAAAAAGAAAGTTGGGAAGAAGTCATTCCACATCGTGAAAACACGCTGTTGGAATCGGTTGAAATGTTCAAAGAATATTTGGTGTTGGAAGAACGCACCGATGGCTTGGCGCACATTCGCGTAACGCGTTGGGACAAGGCGGAAGAGCACTACCTCGAGTTCCCAGACCCGACATACAGCGCGGGCGTTGGAGCGAATCCGGAGTTCGATACCGAGACGCTGCGCTTCGGATATTCATCCATGACAACTCCAGGAAGCGTGTTCGATTACAACATGAAAACACGCGAACGCGAATTGAAAAAACAACATCCCGTGTTGGGTGAATTCAATGCGAGCGATTATACCAGCGAGCGCATTTTCGCAACGGCAAAAGACGGCGTAAAGGTTCCGATTTCGTTGGTGTACAAGAAAGGATTCGAGCGCAACGGAGGTGCGCCGTGTTTGCTGTATGCCTACGGAAGTTACGGACACAGCATGGACGCTGGATTCAGCAGCGCGCGTTTGTCTATGTTAAACAGAGGATTCGTATTCGCCATTGCGCACATTCGCGGCGGAAGCGACATGGGACGCAACTGGTACGAAGATGGAAAATTATTGAAGAAGAAAAACACCTTCACCGACTTTATAGCTTGCGGTGAATTCTTGGTGGAAGAAAAATACAGTTCATCCGATCGCTTGTTCGCCATGGGCGGAAGCGCAGGCGGATTGCTTATGGGTGCAGTGGCCAACATGGCGCCTTCGTTGTTCAACGGAATCATAAGTGCAGTGCCGTTTGTAGACGTGGTGACTACGATGTTGGACGAGAGTATTCCACTTACCACTTTCGAATTCGACGAGTGGGGAAATCCGAAAGACAAAGAATATTACGACTACATGCTCAGCTATTCGCCGATTGATAACATTGAAGCGAAGGACTATCCGCATACCCTCGTTACGACAGGCTATTGGGATAGTCAAGTGCAATACTGGGAGCCTGCGAAATACGTGGCGAAGTTGCGCGATACGAAGACCGATTCGAATAAATTATTTTTCAAGTGCACTATGGAAGCCGGACACGGCGGGAAGTCTGGACGTTTTGAAGCGTTGAAGGAAGTTGCGCTCGAATATGCCTTTTTATTGGATCTCGCTCACAAAGCATAACACGAAGTCATGGCTGTACTGCAAAATAAACAACGGTGGAAGGTAATCTTGTTGCTCTTGGCAGCGGCCATTGCGGGTGTTACGTTGTGGTACACGAACGGCATAGCGCGTCGCATTCGCGACGAAGAAAAAGCGAAGGTCGAGTTGTGGCACAGTGCCATTCGCAAAAAAGAAGAATTGGTGAAGCTTACGCAAGTGTTGTTCGACAGTTTGCGTTCCGAAGAAACACGCAAAGCGGAAATATTGGGAAGAGCTATGAACACCATTTCGAATCCGCAAGGCGACCTGTCTTTCGCGGTGGATGTTCTGGCGCAAAACACCAGCATACCCTTGTTGGTTTGCAACACGAAGAATGAATTTCAGCTTTCAAGAAACATAGATTCGGTCTACATCAAAGATCCCATTCGCATAGAAGAATTGCGTTTGCAGTATGAGCAAGAGTACAAGCCAATATCCTTTCCAGATGCGGGCATTGTGGTTTATTACAGCAACAGTCATATGTACAAAGAGTTGAAGCAAACCATTGACGATTTGGTTTCTTCGTTCTTCAATGAAACGGTAATTAACACGGCCTCTGTTCCTGTAATTGTCACCGACAGCACGAAAATGAATGTGGTGCAGGTTGGGAAAATAGACACGCTGAAATGCAACGTGAATCAGGTCTTAGCGGAAAAGATCGGAA
>CALCNZ010000088.1 GCA_937897625.1 uncultured Flavobacteriales bacterium | reverse complement strand
TTCGCCTTTGTTGGTGCTGTTTTGAATAACACAGAGCTTTGCGAAAAAACCGTAAAGCGCAGGAATGACTTGAAAAAGCGGATGGTCTTTTGGGTTCTTTTCGAAAAAGTTTATAATCAGATTTGCTTTCAGAACATCTTTCCGAATAAGAGCCGTTTGCAATTCCCAGACGTTGAAGTCTTTTGAAATGCCAATGTGATCTTGAATGACTTGCGTGGTAATCTCTTCGCCCGGATTCAAGACAATGCTCAACTTCGAAATTTCATTGGTGAGTTTGTGAAGGTCAGAGCCCAGGTAGTCTGCAAGCAGTTGGGTGGCTGTTCCTCGAATAACAAGACCTTGGTCTTTTACTATGTTTTGAACCCAAGTAGGCAATTGGTTCTCTTTAATAGCAGCCGATTCGAATGTCTTTGATTTGCTCTTTAATGTTTTGAAGAGGGATGATCTTCCATCTACTTTTCCATTCTTGTAGCAGAAGGCTAAAACAGTGCTTTGTGTTGGTGCATCTAAATAATTGAGCAAGCACTTGTACAATTCTTCTTTTTTCCAGCACTTCAAATCTTGTGCTTCACGCACAATAATTACTTGCTTGTTCCCCATCATGGGAAAACTCTTCGCCATGGAAACAATAGATTCAAGGTTTGAATCTTTGCCGTAGCAGACGGTAAGCCCAAAGGCCTTTTCGCTTTCGTCGAGAATTTTATTCTCGATGGTATCTGCTATAAGATCAATAAAGAACGCTTCCTCGCCATGCAATAAGTAAACAGGGGCCGTATTGCCCATTTGAATGTCACGAATGATTAGCGAGTGTTCCATGTCTTGCAAATATCGGCAATAGTCTTGTAGCAGTACAACATTTCAATCTTGAAAAATATACACTAATTTGCACAACTGAATTTATGCTCAATTTTCAATTTACCTCTTATTCATTCCGCATTCGCGGAGAAGCTTCACGCGAGGTTTGGGACATTGTTCGGAACAAGTGGGTGGCTCTTACGCCCGAAG
>CALCNZ010000087.1 GCA_937897625.1 uncultured Flavobacteriales bacterium | reverse complement strand
GGAGGCAATTGGTCTACGCTTTCAACAAATACAAATCTTTCCTCATTAACCGGATTTCAGACTTACGATTTAGCACAACTTGATTTTGATTTTATTGCAACAGGTGATTCCATGACTTTCCAATTTGTTTTTGGATCGAATGAATATCCGGAGTGGGTGGGAAGTAACTTCAACGACATCTTTGGCTTCTTCGTAAACGGACCTGGAATTGTAGGGCCCAATAACAACGGAGCGGTAAATCTGGCCTTGGTTCCAGGAACCAATCAGGTGGTAAGCATCAACACCATCAACGCAACCATGAATGCAAATTTGTATCACGATAATTCAACCTTTGCAATTCCAAATTTGTTTTGCGACGGTTATACGGTTCCGATGTATGCGGCTTTGGGAAATTTGGTAGTTGGAGAAACCTATCACATCACCCTTGCTATTGCAGATGCTTCTGATGCAGCTTTGGACTCTTGGGTTTTCCTTGGAGGGAATTCATTCCAACAATTCTGCACGGTGAATTTCATGGAAGAGAGCAACGAACGAGGTGCACAACAATGCCTACTCTCGCAAGTAAAAGCCGATTTAGATTATACCGTTTTCTGCGGAACAATTACACTTGAGAATCAATCCCAAGTGAACATGAATGTGGCTAATGCCTATTACGATATGGGCGATGGCAATACCATTCCAGCAAATGCAACCGATGTTTATTCATACACCACTCCTGGAAACTATACCGTGAAATTGGTGTATCAAACGGTTGACGGATTCACTTCGAAATACACATTGGGAACTTTCCCTATTTCGGAGATCATGCCTATTGAGCCAATTATTTCACAAAACGGTTCGGTAGTGAGCATAGACAATTACGACCCAAGCTGGTTGGTGTCTTGGTTTGTATCTTCAGACGGTGGTTTCACCTATACTGAATTGGAAGGCATAACAACTCCTTCGTTCGATGTAACGGGTGTTGTTGCCGATGGTGCGTTTATTTACGCTGGAATAAGCAACGGATGCTTAAATAACTCCGTTGCACAGATGGTCGTTGGTGTGAATGAATTGAACGAAAATTCGTTCAGCGTTTATCCGCAACCGGCAGACCAAGAAATTTTCTTTTCCAATGTAAACGAACTAAAAACGGTTAGAGCATTTGATGCAACAGGTAAGCTGGTCCTATTGGAAAACAACGTTTCGAGTGTTCTGAATGTTTCAACCTTGTCACCTGGATTTTATGTTTTGCATGTAAGCAACAGAAACGGAAAGCAAGACCGTGTGAGTGTAATGGTGAAGTAAGAAATGCTGAAAGAAGAATTGAAATATTTTTGGAAGGGAGCGCGTTGGTTCGCGCTCCTTCCTGTTTTATACTTAGTGCTTCTGTTTATTAATCACCGCTTTCAATTAAGCGATTTCAACGTGTATTACGGCGCAGCCGATGCGCTCATGAATGGTGAACAGGTATACGGAAAGGCCTTTGGATTATCTAGTGGATTCTACAAATACTCTCCGGAAGTTCTCGTGCCTTTTTTGCCTTTTGCCTTGTTGAAATACGACGTGGCTGCGGTGTTGTTTTATTTAATCAATACCGGAATTATTCTCTTGTTGTTGAATGAATTCAAACAAACATTTTTCAAGGCGCATGTTTGGGGAAAGGAAGTGTGGTTCTTTTTAATGGTTACAGTTTTGTTTTTCGGAGACCAACTCGAACGTGAGTTGTTTTTAGGTAACGTGAACGCCCTTTTACTTTTACTCGCACTGTGGTCTGTTCGCTGTATTGAAAATAAACAATTTGCAAAGGCCGGATTGATCTACGCCTTGGTGCTCTGCTTCAAAATTCATTTTTTAATTCTTCTTCCTTATTTCATTTTGAAAAAGGAATGGAAGGTATTGCTCTACACAGCGCTTGGATTAATAGGTGCGGCTCTTGTTTTATTCATCTGTGTTCCGAATAGATTTGTCGTGCTTCATTCGCAATGGATGAAAGCGGTTCAAGCGCACAACATTCAGTTAGATCGCAGTCCGAATACCATTTACTTCTTCATTCAAAAAATATTATCATCTGTGCATATGGCAGTAGTGCCGACAGCAGCTGTGCTCATTGGATTGGCCATTGCCGGATTGGCTTACTTGAAATTTATTTGGAAGAATATCGGTAAAGGTTTTCAGTCAAACGAAGCGCTCATTCTTCTTGCATTAATTCCTGTTTTAACACACACAGATACGGAGCATTTTTTGTGGGCAATGCCGTTCTTTATCATGCTGCTCATTTCTATTTCAACATGGAATAAAAAAGGAAAAATATTTGCAGGGATTGTCTTGTTTTTCTCGTCAATTCCTTTTTTATTTAACAGTCCAGATCTTGTGGGTAAAACTGTTTCTAAGTATCTCGATGAAGGAGGAATAGGCCTGGCGCTCATGCTGTTACTGTTGTTGTCTTTTCTTTATCGCAGTGTTAAATCTTTCGGAAATCGGTTCATTTAAATCGGTTAATAACTTCGGCTTTCGTTTTTTAAGTTTTATAGAGGAAGCGAATAAATTCGTTAAAACCAAACGAATATGGCTCCTCGCAAACAAAGAAAAATTTATGTGCTAGACACTTCTGTTCTTCTGCACGACCACAACAGTATTAACAGTTTCGAAGACAATTATGTCGCAGTGCCAATCACTGTTTTAGAAGAGCTAGATAAGTTCAAGGTAGGTAATGAAAACAAAAACTTCGAAGCACGAGAGACCATTCGTATCATCGATAGATTGTCTTCATCGCACACGCTGAATGCGTGGATTCCACTCGGGAACGGTCATGGTGGAAAATTCAAAATCATTCTCGATATTGATTTGTCGGCGAACGACGATGCAGAGGCCATTTTTCAATCGAAGAAAAACGATCATAAAATTTTAAACGCGGCCATCGTTCTTCAGAAACAAGAGAAGCGAAGTAAAGTGGTGTTGGTTACGAAAGACATTAACCTGCGTATCAAAGGAAAAGCACTAGATATAGTTGCAGAAGATTACAAGACGGGAAAAGTCAAGGAAAGTGTGACAGCTTATCGCGGCTACAGTGTGTTGGAAAATGTTTCTGCTGAGGCCATTCGAAAATTATACACCGCCGGAGAATTAAAAGATGCCAAGGTCTTAGGAAAAGAAAAACATAACAATCATTTTTATGTATTGAAGTCAGGAACCTCCAGTGCTTTGGCTTTTCATGGTGGACTTGAAAAGAATGTCGAGCGAATAGATAAGGTTTACGCCATGGGCATTAAGCCGAAAAATGCCGAGCAAGCTTTCGCGCTTCATGCGATTATGAATCCGGAAATAAAATTGATCACTATTAGCGGTGTGGCTGGAACTGGAAAAACGCTTCTCGCGTTGGCTGGCTCTTTGGAAATGCGCAACGGTTTTGATCAGCTCATTCTCGCGCGTCCAATTATTCCGCTTTCAAACAGAGACATCGGGTTTCTTCCTGGAGATGCAGAGGAAAAAGTTTCCCCCTACATGCAACCGCTTTTCGATAATTTGAATTTCATTAAAAAACAATATTCTGAAAACGAGAAGAAGCGAAAGGTCATCGACGAAATGCAAGCCGATGGTAGAATTATGATAACCCCACTCGCATTCATTCGCGGAAGAAGTCTTTCCAATTGTGTCTTCATTATTGATGAAGCGCAAAACTTAACTCCGCATGAAGTGAAGACCATTATTACACGAGCAGGAGAAAATACGAAAGTGATTTTAACCGGAGATGTTCGTCAGATTGATACGCCTTATCTCGATGAGCAATCGAACGGATTATCCTACGTAATGGACAGATTGAAAGGCCAAGATTTGTATTGTCACATTACACTCGAAAAAGGAGAGAGAAGTGAGTTGGCTAATTTGGCTAACGAGATGCTTTAAGAAATTTCTTCAAGATTGGAAAGGACAACAATTTGTTCCTTTCCTTTTTTCGTTACGTTGTAACCAAGCCCCCCTTTGTTTACGATGTACCCTTCCAAATATAATTTTGTAACGCGCTCACCTAATTGTGTACTGTGCGTTTGGTGGGCAGCATCGCGCTGAATGCGTGTCCAGAAATTAGCCTCTAATTGATTGAGTTTAATGTATTGACTTTTATTGTTCTTGCGGAAAGTCTGTATGATATCTAAGATTACAAAATCGTATTTATCCATGTTCGAAGTCTCTAAAAGTTTTGGTTAAGCTTTCCAACGAAAGTACTCTGCTTACTAGGGTGTGTGACAAAGCATTTGAAAATTTTGCTCACAACATATTAACTAAATTTTATACCTTCGTAAGACAACCTTAATGAAATGAAAAAACTTTTACTTGCAGTTTCTTGTGTTGCGCCGTTTTTCTTGAGCGCGCAAATTACCATAACAAAAAATGATTTGCCTATGGGTGGAGATATTCTTACTCAAGAGAATGCAACCACTATTGGAACTTTTAATGAGAGTGACACAGGGCCTAATCACGTTTGGAATTTTGATGAGACCAACCTTACTCTTTCAGGTACATTTCAGCAACAAGAGTGCGTAGATATTTCTACTACTCCTTTTGCGTATCAAATCTTTTTCAATAACCCTTTTGACTCGGAGCACAACTCAGATTTTGCTGTCGGATTAGCTTCGTTGGGTGGGAATATGCAAGGCCTTCCAGTTACGTTGGAAGATATTTATTCGTACTATCAAAACAGCAACAGTCGTTATGCAATAGTGGGTGTAGGTGCCACAGTAAGCGGTATTCCAATTCCACAACAAGCGAACCCTGTGGATATTGTTTATGACTATCCGGTTGCATTCGGAGATAATCAAACAAGTGTTTCGCAACAAGTTATTCAAATTCCAAGTTTGGGCTACAGAAAGACAGATCAAACACGCGTGAATGTTGTCGACGGTTGGGGTACTGTGAACTATTTCGGAACTTCTTATAACGCGATACGCGTGAAGACCACCATTAATGCATCGGATTCAATATACATTGACATGTTAGGATTCGGATTTCAATTCGATCGTCCAGAAGCTATTGAGTATAAATTCTTGGTTCATGAATGGATGGTTCCGTTGGTTCAAGTGAATTATACCGGTGGTGCGAACTCTGGTGTTCTTGTTGCATCGCAGCCTATAAGCGTTGTTGAAGCAAGTGCTCCTCAATTTGCGGTTTATCCGAACCCAACAACAGACCATTTAACCGTTCAATGGGAAAACGCAGTGAATGTTCCTTTCGCGGTCTTTAATATGAACGGGCAACGCGTGTTGGAAGGAAACTTATCGAACAACTCTCAAATAGAGGTAAGCGCGCTTGCGAACGGTTTGTACTTTTTGAAAACAGCAACCAGCGAAACTTATTTCTTGAAGAAATAAAAAATAAATAGAATGAAAAAAGGGAGCATTTGCTCCCTTTTTTTTTGATTAAAAAATCTTAATTACAAGAATACTGTGTGTTACTTGGATTTGGATCGCAGAAGTTCAGATCGGAAGTGTAAATACCATTGACTAAAGCGTTAATGTTCGTTGTTCCGTTTCCAGATTCAAGCGGAATGTCTAGCACATAAGCACTTGCTCTTGAGGCGAACAAACCTAAACCTCCAACAACGTTGGTATAACTTGGACGCTCTTGAATAATGCCGGTAACCGGATTGTTCACGTTAATGTACGTCTTCAACTCGTCGTTTGCCAATCCCATGCGCAACTCGAATGCACGTGTCTTATTCCCGTCGTAATGTCCTACAGAGCGACGAATGTGCGTATCGGTAGGTAAGTTCGTGCCCAAATAAGCGAAGAAAGGTTCAGCATTGAAGGTTAAGTTGTAGTAGCCCGAATTCAAGGCCAAGTCTGCTGCATTAAAAGTTCCGATTTTCCAATCAATAAACTTATCTGTTGAAGAAACCAGTTGTGTTAAAGCATTGTCAGAATACAATTTTTCCGTGTAATAAAAGCGAAGGGCCAAATCGTAGATTTCGGCATTTTCAATTGGGGTCCAACGCACTGAAACATTGTCGCGGTAATTAATTGCCCCAGTTACTGTATTTACAGCAGCAAGAGACATACCGAGGTTGGTTTGTGGGCTTTGGAAAAATACAGCAGCCGAAGGAATTACATTGGTCCAAGCGTAAATGTCGGGACGCGCTACAAAGTCGGCAACAAGCTTATACTTCGCATTTGGATTCATTCCAGATGGTGTTGCGAAATAATATACCGTTTGGTCAGGTCCGTAAAACATACCGTTCACATCTTTGTCATGAATGGTAATCGGTTGAAGGTTGTGTATGGCAATGGGGTTAGGGTTTCCCGTTGCGTATTCTTCAATGCGCAAAGAAGAAAATTCTTCCCATTTGTATTCCGAACTATCGCGAATAAGCGCGTAGTCGTTTAAATTTCCATCACCTAAAAACGTCTTATTAATCTTCACAAACTGCGTGTCTGCTTGCGGGTCTAATAATCCGAAAACTACTGTGGTGCTTGCATAAGGAGCTGTTAAGTCTACGTTCGTGTCGCACGAAGTCATTCCAACAATAGAGATAGCAGCAATGGCCGACAAGGCAAAA
>CALCNZ010000086.1 GCA_937897625.1 uncultured Flavobacteriales bacterium | reverse complement strand
TTTTCTTAACAAGCGACGCTGCTTCGGGCAAAGTGTACGTTTTTGAATTGTCGTACTGTGCCACTGCGGCTTTCATTTTTTTGCTGAGGGTTCCCATTGCTTAATTACCTCTGATTAAAAAGGGCGTTCACCGGTTACTTGTATACCTAGACTACGTGCTGTACCAGCTACCATTTTCATGGCAGACTCAACGGTAAAGCAGTTTAAGTCAGGCATTTTATCTTCTGCAATAGCTTTAACTTGTTCCCAAGTTACGCTACCCACTTTCTGACGGTTAGGTTCTGCAGCACCTTGCTTAGCTTTGGCGGCATCTAACAGTTGAACAGCGGCAGGAGCAGTCTTAATTACGAAGTCAAAGGATTTATCCTTATACACAGTAATTAATACAGGGCACACTTTACCAGCTTTATCTTGGGTTCTAGCATTGAATTGCTTACAGAACTCCATGATGTTTACACCCTTAGAACCTAATGCAGGTCCTACTGGTGGAGCAGGGTTAGCGGCGCCTCCTTTGATTTGCAGCTTTACAAAACCAGCTACTTCTTTCGCCATATTACTTATTTTATTTATTTTGTTCCGGTGTCTAACGGGAAGCGAAGCGTAACCTTATAAGATTACGTTAAACACCAAAAGCGCGTTTATTCTTTTTCTACTTGCATATAGCTTAACTCCACAGGAGTCTTGCGTCCAAAAATCTTAACACTCACAGTTAACTTCTTCTTGTCTTCATTAATTTCTTCCACAATTGCGCTGAAGTTGTTGAATGGACCGTCAATTACTTTCACGTTCTCTCCAACTACAAATGGAATATTTAACTCTTCACCAGTTTCGGCTAACTCATCTACTTTACCGAGAATTCTATTTACCTCAGATAAACGAAGTGCAATCGGCTCACCTCTCTTTTCAGCTCCTAAAAATCCGATGACGTTAGTAACGTTGCGAATAATGTGAGGAACCTCTCCGATCAGATTAGCTTCAATTAAAACATAACCCGGAAGGTAGCTACGCTCTTTGCTCACTTTCTTTCCATTTCGGATTTGGAAAACCTTTTCGGTAGGAATGAGAACTTGACTTACGTAATCTTGAAGACCACGGGCTTTAATTTCGCTCTCAATAAATTCCTTTACCTTTTTTTCCTTCCCGCTAATGGCGCGAACCACGTACCACTTTTTTTCAATGTCGCTCATTATTCCGAGTTGTTAAGTTAGGCAATAAAATCATAGATCATCTTAATGATTCCTTTGCCAAAAGCAAAATCCATTAAGAAAATCAAAGCTCCCAATACGAGTATTGAAATGAATGTAAGTACAGTGCTTTCTTGTAATTCCTTCCAAGTTGGCCAAGTTACCTTGTTCATCAACTCATCGTATGAGTCCTTCAAATATGTGATAATTGCTGCCATAACTTTTAATTTTCGCACGGGCGCCTGGACTCGAACCAAGATCAACGGTTTTGGAGACCGCTATTCTACCATTGAACTACGCCCGTAAGGTTGTTTCTATAAATGTCAAAAGTGAAGACAGAAACTTACGCAGTTTCCGCCTTCACTATGTTGTAAAAAATATTACTTAATGATATCTGTTACTTGTCCAGCACCAACGGTACGGCCACCTTCGCGGATAGCGAAACGAAGACCTTTGTCCATTGCGATTGGAGCAATTAACTTAACTGTGATAGATACGTTATCTCCAGGAAGTACCATTTCGCGACCAGCATCTAGAGAAATCTCTCCAGTAACGTCAGTCGTACGGAAGTAGAACTGTGGACGGTATTTGTTATGGAATGGAGTGTGACGTCCACCTTCTTCTTTCTTCAATACGTAAATCTCAGCTTTGAATTCAGTGTGAGGAAGGATTGAACCTGGAGCACAGATAACCATACCACGACGGATATCGCTCTTCTCAATACCACGCAACAACAAACCAACGTTGTCACCTGCTTCTCCGCGATCTAAGATCTTACGGAACATTTCAACACCTGTACAAACTGACTTCAATTTCTCTTCGTTGAAACCAATGATATCAACCTCGTTTCCTGTGTTGATAACACCGCGCTCGATACGTCCAGTTGCAACAGTACCACGACCAGTGATCGTAAATACGTCTTCAACTGACATCAAGAATGGTTTCTCAGTTTCACGAGGAGGAATTGGAATCCAAGAGTCAACTGCAGCCATTAATTCTAATACTGTAGCAACCCATTTTGGATCTCCGTTTAGAGCTCCCAAAGCAGAACCTTGGATAACTGGAGTATTGTCTCCGTCGTATTCGTAGAATGATAACAATTCACGAATTTCCATCTCAACTAATTCTAACAACTCTGGATCATCTACCATGTCAACTTTGTTCATGAATACCACGATACGTGGAACACCAACTTGACGACCTAATAGGATGTGCTCACGAGTTTGTGGCATCGGACCATCTGTAGCTGCAACAACTAAGATAGCACCGTCCATTTGTGCAGCACCAGTAACCATGTTCTTAACGTAGTCAGCGTGACCTGGACAGTCAACGTGAGCGTAGTGACGGTTTTCTGTAGCATACTCAACGTGAGCAGTGTTAATAGTGATACCACGCTCTTTTTCTTCAGGAGCGTTGTCGATTGAAGCGAAATCACGCTTCTCTGCTAAACCTGCACCAGCCAATACGTTGGTGATGGCAGCGGTTAACGTAGTTTTACCGTGGTCTACGTGACCAATAGTTCCAATGTTCACGTGGGGTTTGGAACGGTCAAATGATTCTTTAGCCATTGGTTTGTTTTTTTTTGTTGTTTTTTATTGCTTTAATAAATAGCCTTTCTTATTTGTTCAATTGCAAGACTTAAATCACTTAGCACGTTTACGCTAAAATTTCATACTACTTGTAGAGCCGTTGAGGGGATTTGAACCCCTGACCTCTTCCTTACCAAGGAAGTGCTCTACCCCTGAGCTACAACGGCTTGTGGGGAAGTAGAGCGGGAGACGAGGCTCGAACTCGCGACATTTAGCTTGGAAGGCTAATGCTCTACCAACTGAGCTACTCCCGCTTTTAAGTGACCGACAGTCATTCCACCCTATAGCCGTAAAAGAGTGGGGAGAACAGGATTCGAACCTGTGAAGGTGTACACCAACAGATTTACAGTCTGTCCTCGTTGGCCGCTTGAGTATCTCCCCTTTGGAGCCGGTGGAGGGATTCGAACCCCCGACCAGCTGATTACAAATCAGCTGCTCTGGCCAGCTGAGCTACACCGGCGTAAAAACGTTTTTAGTGATTCAAAGAACTACAACAAAACACCCCTAATCCGTAAATTAGGGGTGCAAATGTAGTTATTATTTTTACATATCCAAACTCTGACACGATTTTTTTTACTGCTTTTCCTTATTTTTTTCAATCTGACGCTTAAGGGCGTCAATACTTAAGTCAACAGCTTCTTCAAATGTCTTGCATTGTTTCTTCGCAAACAGTTCTGTTCCAGGTACTTTTAGAATAATTTCAGCTATTTTATTCTCTTGATCGTCGTTTTTGTCTAAACGCAACAAAATTTCAGCTTTATGTATCGCCGGATGAAAGACACCCAACTTTTTTGTTTTCTCTTGTACAAATTCGATCAACTTTACGTCAGCGTCGAAATGAATACTCTGAACTGTGATTTGCATGGTGATTAGTTTTTAGATGATTTATTTTCTCTCGGGTGCAAATGAGCATGGATTCGTTTTAGTCGATCTGTGCTTAGATGCGTATAAACTTGTGTTGCTGCTAAATTAGCATGTCCTAATATTTCTTTTATGTGATTCAAATCAGCTCCGTTGTTTAGCATGTGAGTTGCGAAACTGTGGCGCAGGACGTGGGGACTCCTTTTCTTTTGAGTTGTTATAAGCGTTAGCGAAGACCGAACTCTTCGATAAAAACTCGATCTGCTCAAAGATTGTCCTTTTTCATTTTGGAACAACGCTGCGTCCCCAGTTCTTTTTGAAGATTCATTCATATGAAGTTTCAATTTGCCCAACATTTCCTCATTAACGGGCACGTAACGCACTTTGTTTCGCTTGCCTAAAACTTTTATTTGGCCAATCCCGAAATCAACGTCACGGTGTTTAAGCCCCATCATTTCAGAGAGTCGAATCCCCGTCTCGTAGAAAAGTTGAATAAGCAAGGCATTTATCTTTTCACTGGAAATATCCGTATCGTTAAGCCGATATAAATCCTCTCCCTGCTGCTCTTGAAGTGTCTCGGGTAGGCGAGAAGGACGCTTTGGTTTTGTAACTCCCTTTGCAGGGTTCGTCTGTATCTCTTTGCGTTTTAATAAAAAACGAAACCAAGCATTCAGAGCTGATAATTTCCTGTGAATACTTCGTTCAGATATTTCCTGGATCATTAGTTCACTTATCCAACTTCGAATATGTGTGCTGTTTATGGAAGTTATACTGGTAATTTCAAATTGAACGCGCATGAATTCTTCAAATTGACCAATATCGCTGCGGTAAGCAGAAACTGTGTGAACAGAAGATCGCTTTTCGCTTGTTAAATATTCAAAGAAAGAATTAGTGTTCACCTGGTGAAAATAAAAAAGGTCTTGGGATAACCCAAGACCTTTGATAAATATTGTTCAATTCAATTAAGAATTCTCTTCACGCTTCATTGCAGCAATGTAAACAGCATGTTTGATTTCGTCGCGACGACGAACACTTTTCTTAGTGAATTGTTGACGAGCACGCAATTCTTTTACAACACCTGTTCTTTCGAATTTCTTTTTGAACTTCTTAAGTGCCTTGTCGATGCTTTCGCCTTCTTTTACTGGAATGATTAACATGTCTTTTCTGTTTCTTTAATTGGGCGACAAAAGTAATGAACTTTTTCGATTCTCCAAATCTTATTTAAGAATTTCTCGAGAAATTACTAATTTTTGTATTTCGGAAGTTCCTTCTCCAATGGTGCAAAGTTTTGAATCGCGATAAAACTTCTCCACGGGGAAGTCCTTCGTGTATCCGTATCCACCGAATATTTGGACAGCTTCCGTTGCAACTCGAACAGCTACTTCAGAGGCGTAATATTTTGCCATTGCAGATTCTTTGGTAAGTTTCTTTTTGCTGTTTTTTAGGTGAGCAGCTTGAAGCAACAATAATTCAGAGGCTTCAATGTCTGTTCGCATATCGGCAATTTTAAAAGCAATTGCTTGGAATTGCGAAATGGGCTTTCCGAATTGTTCTCTTTCTTTTGAGTATTGAACAGCGGCTTCATAGGCTCCCTTGGCAATTCCAAGAGATAACGCGCCAATGCTAATTCGTCCTCCATCGAGAATTTTCATGGCCTGAACAAACCCATCTCCAATTTTTCCCATTACTTGGCTTTCGTGAATTCGGCAATCTTCAAAGATCAATTCAGCGGTTTCCGACGCGCGCATGCCTAATTTATTTTCCTTTTTTCCACCTCGGAATCCAGGAGTATCTCTTTCCACAATAAAGGCCGTAATTC
>CALCNZ010000085.1 GCA_937897625.1 uncultured Flavobacteriales bacterium | reverse complement strand
ATACGAGATAAACATCGGTGACTGGAGTTCAGACGTGTGCTCTTCCGATCTCTCTTTCCGGAATGCAGTACAATCCGAATAAGATGATGGAGCTTCAGAAAAGAAACGACAAGCTTAATTTCAATTGGACGAATGATGTTAGTTTAACTTCTGGTGTGCGATACAATTACTATGACCGCACTGGAAACGGTTTCAACAGAGGTTATATGTCAATGAACTTGACCGCACGCATTCCGCTTCGCATTTTTCAAACAGATTACTTAGCGCTTACCCATCTTCAAGAAGACGAAGTGAAGTTGGAAATGCGTCAAGAAGATGAATTGAAGTGGTTGGAAATTTCGAATTTGATATATGAACTGCGCTACAAGCAGAAACAGTTTTCTAATCTGCTTGAAAAACAAAGATTGCACAGTGATTTGTTGCGAAATTATCACGGATTGAAAACGATTGAAGATCCTTCTTTCCAGCCTATTGAAGGACTAAATGCGTTAGATGAATTCTGGGCAATGGAAATTGAGAAGATTGATTTGCTTCAGCAGATGTATTTAAAGCTTGGAGAGATTCAAGAGAAAATTCCGAATGAAGCAATTAGTCAGTACATCGTTCCATGGAATGGCAATATGAGTATAATAGAAGGTGTTTCCGATTCGAATTATGTTGCAGACAGCCGATCGATGTATTTGTGGTCGAAGGCATGGATGGACAAAAGTGCCACCGAAATAATTACCAATGTTCGCGTTTGGAATATTCAGAAGCTTTTAATTTCTGCAGGCGGCAGTGAATCTCACTTCCCACAGTTCAAGCAATTGGTGAGCATGGCTGAACGAAATGAGTTGAAGTGTGATTTGTTAATAGGAAACAACCGCTGGTTAACTTCTAACATTACACCAAAACTAGACAGTGTTTGGAATAAGATTTCAGACTTGCCTATTGAAGGAATTCATCTAGACATAGAAGTTCACACCTTCGACGGGTTTCAAGATAGCCCAGATGCATTTTTCCTTTTATATATGAATCGTATTCGTGAAGCGAGTGCTTTTTGTAAAATACACAATTTGCGTTTGGAAGTATCCATACCATTGACCTATCCAGTAGAAATTCTGCAAGAGCTTGAAATGCTTTGCGACGAAATTGTGGTTATGGCTTACGAGACAAAAGGACCAAAACAAATTCAAAGTCGCATAGCAGACGAATTAATTATTGGAAAGGACAAAATAACCGTTGCCTTAAGAGCGAAAGATTATGTGTCGAAAGCCTCTATGGAAGCCGACTTCAGAGAATTAAAAGATTTATTAAAAGTGAAAAACGTTGTTTTACACGATTACCAGACTTATAAAGTATTAAATCAATAAAAGATTGAAGAGCATTAATTTTAAAAGAAGAGGTACTGAAATAAGGACTCTTCCTGAAGAATCTAGAACTGCACGGAGGAAGTGGGACAGGATCACCTATATCTTCATTTTGCTTATTCTCTTGGGGTTGGGTATTTATTACGCAACGACAAAATTGCTTTTTACAAGAGCGCAAGGACAAATGATGTATGAAAATGTAGATGTTCGTTTGCTCAATGATTGCAGAGTTACGCGCTATTTTGTGCATGAATACGATTCTGTTCGCGTGGGTGATACTTTGTTTGAATACATAGACGATAAAGACAATAACGACAATGGAAACGCAGGTGGAAATGTTTCTGTTTCTGTTAATGCTGGACGTGGTAACGACAACAGTTGGATCGAGAGAGAAATACTAAATAAGCGTGATAAAATTGCAAGTGACGAATCGAAGCGCAAGGAGAACAGCAGTCTTATAAAATCGTATGAATCGGAATTGGAGCGCATTCGAGCCTCTGTTATTTTAGGAGTGCTCCCGCAGAGTAGATTGGATGTTCGTCAAAATGAAATAATTCATTTACAAGCAGAGAACAGTCGTTTAGTTGAGGAAATTCAAGAGACAAAAAAAATAATAAGTCAGTTAGAAGCCGAATTGGCTAGCTCAACACAGTCTTCACAGCCAAGCAACACCAATGTAAACGTAAATGGCGCGAGCGCTGGACAGGGAGGTTCTCAAAATTCAGGAAGTTCTGGGCTATCAGATTTAGAGAAGAAAAAGAAGTATTTTATTTCGCCAATTGATGGTTCAATAAATCGTATTTACACCATGGAGTTTGAAACTGCTTTGCGCGATGAAGTGGTAATGGCTATTCATAAGAAGTCTCCAATCTTTGTTCGTGCATACTTCGACCAAGAAGATTTAGCAGACGTAGGGGTGGGTGAAGAGTTTACTGTAACCTTCCCAGATGGAACCGTTTCAAAGGGTATCTTAAAGAGCTTCTATTACTCAACCATTCCACTTCCTGAAGAATTCCAAAAGAGATATGAGCCAGTTTCACGAGCGGTGGTTGGAGATATTTATCCGGCCAACATTGAGGAGGCTAAGCTCTGGAAGAATTTCTATAAGATGAGTGTTGATGTTTCTAAATCTAAATTCTAGCAGAATGGATCAGAATCTTCACTCAACAAATTCGGTCGTAACCGTTGGTAAAATTCGCTTCTACAAAATAAACGATCGTGTTGCTTTTTTATGGAATGCATTAATGGCCTACGACGGCTTTATTATTGACTCAAGCAATGCCGTTTTCATTCGCACTGTAGCAAGAGAAATTCGCGGTCACCATCAACCAGAGATTTATTTGAAGGGAATCTTCCTCATGGGGAATCCTGAAATGAAAAATAAGGCCATCTATTCGTTAATCGATGGATTTATTCTTAGTCAGGATGACATGAATATGGCTGCAGCCCGCACCCAAGATTATTTTCTTCGTTCGTTAGATATTCATCCGAGTGTTCCGAATGGCGTATTCGGTCCGATAATAAAAAAGGCATTGGATCTCTTATACACACGACAAAACAAAATGTTGTCTCCTATAAGAGACACCCATTCCATTATCGGTTACAATTTTCCTGAGTTGAGTATTTCATTCGAAGAGAACGAAGAGGCTCAAGTATTAGATGCTTTAGATTGGGCAGAAAAAGAAGGATTGATTTGGCCAGATTTTCAGGATAGAATTTATGTATGCACTTCATGCTCTGGCGGTTTCCTGAGCTTCCGAGAAGTTTGTCCGCATTGCAAGTCTTCGAATATTGATGGAGAAGATTTGGTGCATCACTTTCCTTGCGCTTACATAGGTCCCTTAAGCGATTTTCAAATGGAAGACTCTTCCGTTTTAAATTGTCCGAAGTGTAACAAAGATTTACACCACATTGGTGTAGATTACGACAAGCCTTCCGTAATTAATCACTGCAACAATTGCGACACCATTTTTCAAGATGTCTATGTGAAAGCGAAGTGCTTGAATTGCGAAAACGACATGGATGTGCAATACTTGAAATCAAGAAACATCAATTCGTACAAGCTTACTAAAAAAGGAAGACAGTCGATTACAAAGGGGTATAGCTTCGACGGAATAGAACAGCAAATGGATCTAACCCTGCAGTCGATGGATTCGTTTATGTCTCTCCTGAGATACGATGTTATTCGAGAAGCGAGAGAAATGGGGGACGATGTTTTGACAGGTATTTATTTTGAAAATTTAAACGACTTTGCACTGCAGTTCGGTGATTTTAGACGTCAGAGTTTATTGAGAGAAATAGCCGTTATTGTTCAACAGCGCTTGAATGATTTGGACTACATGTGTATGGAGCAAAGTAATTTGTTGTGGATTGTTATTCACGATGTGCAAAATATTGAAAAGGCA
>CALCNZ010000084.1 GCA_937897625.1 uncultured Flavobacteriales bacterium | reverse complement strand
GATTTAATTAGTTCATTCTTCACACTTGTTCTTTTTCCATCTGTTCTATTCACTTCAAAACCAATTTCCGCTTTCATCAATGCGTTGAACGTTTTTGTTGGAAAAAAATCGTGGGTGGGCTACGGAAAAGTGAATGCCGAATTTGAACGTCAACTTCCTAAAATAAAATCGGGGATTCTAACTCCGAATAAAAACGCCGTTGTACTAAACGAAGATGGCGTCCAACAAATGAACGCCATCTACGCAAAAGATTATTCGTGGTGGAAGGATTTTAAATCCTTCACTTCACAATTCAAACAGATTGGAAATTAAAGTCTGATTTCCCATTTGCGAACGGTCTCGCCGCTACTCTTCATTTCAATCGTAACTTCTTCAGAAAATTTCTTCCCGTCTTTTTCAGCGGTTACTTTGTAGGTTTTTCCACCTTGCACATTCACACGACAATAGCCCGCTTTATCGGTCTCACCGTTGCTCTTTTCGCCCGTATCTAAATCTTCCACTTCTATTTTAACTCCCTTAAATGCTTTGCCTTCTGTATTAAGAACAATAGCAATTAACTGCGCATACACGCTCTTTTCATACCCTTCACTCATGACTGGATAGCGCGAAATATCTACCTTGTAAATATCACGATCTCCGTATGAATCGGGATATTCAGCCGCAATGTACATGGTCTTGTTGTCTGCTGTCAACGAAAACGTAGACTCTTCGTTCACGGTGTTAATGGGATAGCCCAAGTTGATTGGCTTCGACCAAACGCCGTTCACCAATTCCGTTTTGAAGATGTCGTAGCTGCCCATTCCTAGATGTCCTTCAGAAGAGAAGAACAACGTTTTTCCATTTGGATGAATGAAGACGAATTTCTCGTCGTGAGAAGTATTGATTACCGGTCCCATGTTCTGTGGTTTTCCCCACGCAGAACCGTTCTTTTCTGAAACATAAATGTCTCCGCGACCCATGCCGTCCATGCGCTCACTAATAAAATACAATTTTTTTCCGTCGGCAGTCTGAGAGACACTGCCTTCAAAGAAACTTGTATTGATAGATTTCGGCAAACGCTCGGCTTCGCGCCATTTCGTTTCGCCTTTCTTCGAGAAGAAAATATCGCCTGCGTTGTCGCCGTCGTTCTTGTACACATAAATCATAGATCCATCTGGAACAATACTCAACACCGCATCATGATAAAACGTATTCACCGCACCCGGAAGCTTCTCACAGTCGCCCCATTCGCCGGTTACAGAATCTTTCACCGTATAATAAATGTCTTCGTAAAATTTAAAGTCCCCTTTCTCGTCAATGTTTCTTCCCATGCGGTCAGGCGGAGAAGTGGTGTTGTCGCGACGCGAAGTGAACACCAATGTTTTTCCATCTGCTGTAATGCTTGGGGCATATTCTTCCAAACGTGTATTTATAGCACCGCCTAAGTTGGTAATGGTCACATCTACAGGCTTCTCCATTTTACGTTTCGCAAATTCACATTCACTTATGAATTTGTTTGCTTCGTCGGCCTCGTAGGTCTTTGGTTTTTCCAATTTCAAATAGGCTTTGTATTCGGCTATTGCGCGATCTAAATCGCCTGTTCTGTGGTAACATTTCGCGTAGAACAAAGTCAGTTCTTTTGTTGGAACTCCTTTTTTAATTTTAGAAGCTTTGTCCAAAGACTTGAACGCATCTGGATATTTTTTCAAGTTGTAGTAACACTCCGCCTCGCCCAATTGCGCTTTGTAGTTTGAAGGGTCATTGGCTAACACTTCACGATAAACCGTAAGAGCACCACGCATGTTTCCTTTTATGTACTCGTGCTCTGCGCTTAGCATTTTAGCCGCATTGGCAGCCACATCTACATCGCCAGTAATGGTAGAGTCCGTTTGCGAGAAGGCTGTCACCGAAGTGAGAAGCACCAACATTAACCCAAGAATTTTCTTCATATCGTTTGAATTTTACACTTTCGAAAATAGACATTCACGCTTTAAGATTTCATTCAAATGAAACGGGTTGTGAACACCTTTCTTACCTTCGTTGTGAAAAACATTTACCATGTCAACAACCGAATCTTCGAGCCGTCACAATCAACTAGAACAGAAATCCATTTCCGAATTATTGGTTGGAATGAATGAAGAAGACCGCTCTGTCCCTGCGGCAGTAGCCCTTGCCCTTCCACACATCGAAAAATTAATTGCTGAAATTGTTTCGAAAATGAAACAAGGCGGAAGACTGTTCTACATGGGTGCCGGCACCAGCGGAAGGTTGGGAATTGTCGACGCATCTGAATGTCCGCCTACATTCGGAGTCGACTTCGGAAGAGTAATAGGTCTCATCGCCGGTGGCGACAGCGCCATTCGCAAAGCGGTGGAATTTGCAGAAGACGATGAAGCGCAAGGTTGGAAAGACCTTCAAGCTTTCAACATAAATAAAAACGACGTGGTTGTGGGAATTGCTGCGTCGGGAAGAACACCGTATGTCATTGGTGCGTTGAAGAAATGCAACGAAGAAGGTATATCTACCGGGTGTGTGGTTTGCAACGCGGGATCCGCTGTTGCGGCTGTTTCGAAGTTTCCGATTGAAGTGGTGGTGGGTCCAGAATTCGTAACGGGCAGCACACGCTTGAAAAGCGGCACTGCGCAGAAATTAGTTTTGAATATGCTCACGACGTGCACCTTCATTCAGTTAGGACATGTGAAGGGAAACAAGATGGTCGACATGCAGCTTTCCAACTACAAATTAGTCGATCGTGGAACGCGAATGGTGATGGAAGAAACCGGATTAAATGCAGAAGAAGCAAAAGCTCTTTTGTTGAAAGAGGGAAGCGTTAGATTGGCCGTTGATTCATTGAAAAAGTAACATGCACACGTTAGAACCTTATTACAATTGGAGAGGATTGTATTGCGCCGAAGAAGATGAGCTTTCTCCGTTTTACAATCAGGAATATTCCGAATTCGAATTCAGCAACAAGATTTACGATTTTTACATTCATCCGCAATGGGACACCATTGGCAGTCAGACGTTGTTTGTGAAATTGCTCTTCGCCAATTACGGAGAGGGCTATGCGATTGTGGAATTGATTGGCGAGTGGAACGATTTGTTGTACAACGACATTATGTTTTTGAAGCGCGAGTTCGCCGATCATTTGATTAACGAAGGAATAACGAAATTCATTTTCATTGGTGAAAATGTGTTGAACTTCCACACGAGCGACGATTGCTATTACGAAGAGTGGTTTGAAGATGTGAACGACGAAGAAGGATGGATTGCTTTGGTGAATTTCCGCGATCACGTGTTGGAAGATTTTTCGAAAGCGTATATCGATCAGTATTTTGTTTCGGGTGGAAATTTGAATGAAGTGAATTGGCGCACACAGCATCCGCACCAATTCTATGAAAAAATAAATGCGAGCGTTGTGAAACGAATAGGCTAATGGAAAACTTCGACTATGTGAAAATGAATAAGGACTCTTGGAACAAAAGAGTGCCTGTTCACGTGCAATCTGAATTTTATTTTATGGAAGAATTTCTGAATGGAAAATCTTCGTTGAATGAAATTGAATTGAATTTGCTTGGCGACCTTCGAGGAAAATCTATATTGCATTTGCAATGTCATTTCGGACAAGACTCGCTCTCGCTCGCCCGCATGGGCGCTGAGGTTACAGGAGTTGATCTTTCAGACGCTGCTATTGATCAAGCGAAAGTCTTGAATGAAAAGCTTCAGCTAAACGCGGAGTTTATTTGTTGCGACGTATATGATTTGAAGAATCATCTAGACAAAAAATTCGACATTGTCTTCACCAGTTACGGAACCATAGGCTGGTTACCCGATTTGGATCCTTGGGCGGAAATTGTTTCTCATTTTTTGAAGCCTGGAGGCAAATTTGTTTTTGCTGAATTTCATCCGGTAATGTGGATGTTCGACAATGAATTCCAAACGGTCGGATACAACTATTTCAATTCCGGTCCGGACATTGAAACTAGCACCGGCACTTACGCCGACCCCACTTCAGACATTGAAATCACGTGTGCGTATTGGAATCATTCCACCAGCGAAGTCCTTACCTCGCTTCTTTCACAAGGCCTTCAGCTCACTCAGTTTCAAGAGTTCAATTATTCTCCCTACAACTGCTTCAAGCACGCCGAAGAATTCGAATCGGGGAAGTTCCGTGTGAAGCACTTCGAAAATAAAATTCCGTTGGTGTTTGCGTTGGAGATCGTGAAGTAAATCCGACCTTCTCTTACCCTCTCTTCACTTCTCTCAATTAGAACATTGGTATTGCGGATGTGGTGAGGATTTCTAATCGGTTCCGGTAGTTCAGCCCGCGGCTATTACTTCAGAACCATGATATTACTTAGATATTTTTTGATAGATAATTTCTCCATCCTTTGAAGATTTTATCTCAACATTGTAGTAAGGAGTTTTTTTGATTCTTTTCCTAAAACATCTAGGTAGCGTAATTTCATTATAATTATTAAATGTGAGTAATTGAATCTTCTCTAATTGACAGAACACAGGCGGAACTTGGTTCAAGGCGCAGTGAACACTTAACCAGCCTACATTACTCATTTGAAATAAAGGGAAAGACGAAAGTTTTGGAGCAATTAGAGATCGGAAGAGCGTCGTGTAGGGAAAGAGTGTCTTCGCCTGTGTAGATCTC
>CALCNZ010000083.1 GCA_937897625.1 uncultured Flavobacteriales bacterium | reverse complement strand
AGTTCAGACGTGTGCTCTTCCGATCTATCTAAATACATCATATCAATTGCATCATTTGCCCATGACTCGTTTTTCAAACGATTCAACATTCTCCATGAAACAACTTTCACTGCTGGAACTTCACTCCACATGCTTGTATTCAAACATGCCCAGTGATTCGCGTCTAATGCAGCACGCTTTTCCAATTGTGCCTTGCACACTTCACAAACTAAAATAGTTTCGTCTTCATTTCCGTCTGAATGCGGAGGAACTTCGTAAACCGATAAGTTCTCTTGCGCCTCGCACAACTCGCAACTTCCGTTACTGCGTGCCTGTAGTTTTTGTTCTGTACTCATTTTTTAATTAGTCAATATTTTTTTCAATGAAGTCAATAAAACTGTGAATGACTTTGATGTGAATTTCTTGAATACGATCGGCGTATCCCATCCACGGAACACGTACTTCGAAATCGCACAGCGGAGCCAGTTTTCCGCCGTCTTTTCCCGTTAGGGCAACTACCTTCATTCCTTTCGCTTTCGCTACTTCAGCGGCTTTAATCACATTCGCAGAATTACCGCTGGTTGAAATGGCCAACAACACATCGCCTTCGTTTCCAATGGCTTCAACCATTCGTGAAAAAATGAAATCGTATCCGTAGTCGTTTCCTACACACGACATGTGCGAAGGATCTGAAATGCTCATGGCTGCAATAGCCGGACGGTTGTCGCGATATCTTCCCGAAAGCTCTTCCGCGAAATGCATGGCATCACACATACTTCCACCGTTGCCGCACGACATGATTTTCTTTCCCAATTTCAATTGAGAAGACATGCACTGTGCGCTGTTGTTTACGGAAGTTAAAAAGTCAGGAGACGCTAACAATTGCGAAAGCAACTGATGCGCTTCTTCGAAATGGTTTTGAACGATCATGCTGCGAATTTACAGCAATCATTGCATAGGAATGTATTTGAAATCGCGAATAACCACTTCGTGCTGCAAACCGTTGTTCGGACCAACATTCGAATAAGGAAGGGTCCAGAGGTTCATGCGACAATTCGTTGTTGCTCCTGGAGCAGGAATTACAATGGGTTGAGAGGTTTGATTACCGTCTTGCTTCACACGCGGGGGATTGTTCAAGCTGAAAGACCACGTTGCAATGGGTGTAGCGTTCAGATAATCTTCTCCCGCATAGCTGTACCACGTAATGAGTGTGTCTGTCCAATTGAAAAGATGAGTGGTTACACCCTTCAATAAATTCGGGTCTATGAATTTTTCTCGGGTGCGCTCTGCATAATACGTTCCGAAATTCACTGGCTGAACAGAGAAGGTCGCGGGTGAATTCGAAGCGACATCTCCCCATTTCGAAAACTCAATATCCACTTCACTATTTCCTGCTGTATTGAAGGTGTTGTTATCCCAAGTGAAAAGTCCGAATACTACGTTTTCTGAAAACGACATCGGATCTGCTTGCACCGTGAAGATGTAGGTTCCATAGCCCAAGTTGTCTTGTCCAACTACCTCTGAAGAGTACCACGTGTCTCCGTGCTTCGCAACCGTCAAGTGCAAATAACCGTGTTCATCTACCCACACATCGTCGTACAATCTCGAGAAATTATTTGGTCCCGGACCCACAGGGGTATTGCTGTACTTGATGTCCCATTTGCGTCCAGCGAAGTTGATAACATCTCCCTGACGACCCAACACGTCTTCAGGATTAGATTGCTTGCATGTCACTAGCGTGAACGAAGCTAACAAGAGCAACAACAAATTTCTTTTCATCTTATTGAATAATTATTCGCTGAGTTAACGAGCCCACATGAAACTGGAAAGCTCCCGGTTCGAAAATCGGTTTTGCATCTTTTCCAATAAATTTCAAATCTTCTTTCGAAATGAAAAACTCAACGGTGCGTTTTTCTTTTGGCGCTAACTCAACTTTTTGAAATGCCTTTAATTTCTTTACTGAAGGGGTAACGGAGGCCACTTCATCTGTTGCGAAAACCAATACACTTTCCTTAACCGAACGTTCGCTCGGGTTTACAACATCTACGCGAACAATTATTTTTCCTTCCAAAGCATCGCCTTCATAACTCACTTGCAAATTCTCATATTGCACATTCGAATATGACAATCCATAACCGAATTCCCATTGCGGTTGGAACGCTTTGTTGCCAAAGTCCTTGTCGAAGGTCTCGGTATATTTATGATCGTAGGTTGAAGTTCCAACTTGGTATTTTGGGTACGTGAATGGAAGCTTTCCACTTGGATTCACATCACCGAAAAGAATGTTCGCCAAAGCATCTCCACCGAAGTCTCCAGGCTGATAAGCCATTACAACCGCAGCGCATCCGTCAACAAGTTCACGCACAATTCGCGGTCTATTTTCAACCATCACCAACACAACAGGCTTCCCAGTAGATTGCATCATCTTCACATAATCCTGTTGCGCTTGCGGGAGTTCTAAATCGTAAATGTTTCCTGGTAATTCAGTACTTGGCAATTCTCCCACACAAACCACAATAACGTCGGCATTCACAGATCCTTTCAACGAACCCCCATAAATGATATTCATACTTTCTAAACCACAGCCTTCCTCAAAAACAACA
>CALCNZ010000082.1 GCA_937897625.1 uncultured Flavobacteriales bacterium | reverse complement strand
CCCGGTCACTGTTGGTAGCCATTAAATTTTGTGAATACAAACCAGCAGCTGTCTTCAAACGCAAGCGTTCGGTTGCCTTATACTTAATACCAAGGCGAGGCTCAGGAGAAACAGCAGAAAGTGAACTGTAGTATTGCAAACGGAAGCCTGGCTCAATAATTAATTTTCTTCTGTTGTACTTGTATGAAATGAAACCATTCAACTCGGTGGTGTTTTGTTCCAAGTCTATGCGAACACCCAGCGGATTAAACGAATTGTAGTTGGTTGAAAAACCTACCACTTCTACGCCATACTTAATTGCGTCTTTTCCCAAACTGTAATTAAAATCCAATCCGAAATTGAATGAAGTAATTCCGCTCTTACGATCGGCAACCGACTCTTCCTGAAGAAGAATATTATACTTGCTCCATGCGAAATTTCCATTGATTAACACCGGCGAACTGGTTGGAACAACTACGAAATTTCCACCTGCACCCACGTTCTTCCAATTCAAATTAGAAAGCGCTTGGTACTTGCTCACTTTATCGTCGAAAGAAAATCCAAATAAGTTGAATTTACTTCCATTCGATCCTCCGAAAGAAAGTTTTCCATACAAATCTGTATAGCTGAAAGGAAGACCGTTTCCATTATTCACGAACGGATAAACTCGCGGAGAAGTCTTATCTAAATAGCTGTTCTTTGCGCTTAATATGTAAGAGATTCCGCTTCCATTCTTCGATAACTTCTTCAAAGGACCTTCCAATTGAACCTTTCCTCCAAACGGACTGAAGCCTATCTTCCCATCGTGTCCCTTCTTATTTCCATCGCGGGTTGTGATATCTATAACCGAAGAAATTCTTCCTCCGAATTGCGCACCGAATCCACCCGTATAAACATCTGCGTTTGAAATAATATCGGTATCAAATACAGAGAACAAACCAATGCTGTGGAAAGGATTGTAAACTATCATTCCATCTAAAAGAACTTTGTTCTGCACCGGACTTCCTCCACGAACAAACACCTGTCCGCCTTGGTCACCCGTAGAAATAAAACCAGGAAGCGTGGTTAATACCTGAACAATATCTGTCTGTCCACCAAACGAAGGAACGCGTTTAAAATCTTTTGGTCGAAGCGTTTCAGAAGAAATATTAACGTTGTTCACTTGCTCTGAACGCTTGTCGTTAATCTCTAGAATGTCCATTACCTTGGTACCTGGATCAAGAAGTATATTGGTAGAAACCAACTGCCCTTGCTTCACCGTAATGGTGTCGCGGTATTCACTGTAATTTAAAACCTTCACAAACAAATAATAGGTGCCCGGCTGCAATTTCGTTAAACTGAAATAACCGTTCTCGTCTGTGTTCGTGCCAACGGTAGTTCCCTCCAAAGCAACCAAGGCCATTAAAATAGGCTCGCCCTTTTCCTTGCTTTTCACAAAACCACGAATGGTACAATCTTGTGCCTGAGCCACAAGCCCAGCAAACAAAGCCACAATAAAAAAGATATTCTTCAACTTCATGATTTTCAATTCGAATAGGCGCGAAGATAAGATAGTTCAAGGGGAAATTTAACAAGGTTTGCGCATTAATTTCATTCAAACAGCTCCTTGAATTCCCGAATGAATTTGGCTCGAATACATTCTGTTCATACCTTAGGCATTGTATTTGGCTTGGTCCAAAAAATTACTCCTATGAAAAAGTTATTCTTATTCGTTTTTTTAATGGGCTCTTTAAAGAGCATCGCGCAAACAGATTACCCCGACTTGCTAGCCATGTTCGTAGATGAGAAATACGAAAAGTGTCTGTACAAGGCCGAAAAATACACGCTTAACGAAAAAACAAAAAAGGATGCTCTTCCTTATTTGTTCATGAGCCGTTGTTATTTCGAAATGTCGAAGCGCGACGAATTCAAAGAGAAATTTCCGACAGCAGGAAAAGACTGTTACAAGTACGCTTCCAAATACGCTTCGAAAGACAAAAACAAAACCTATTATGCAGAGCACGAAGATTACTTCACCGAACTGCGAAGCACCGCTATTAGCGAAGCAGAGGTAATGTTAGACGCTTTGAAGTACACCAAAAGCAAGACGCTTTATGATAATTTAATTGACTGGGATGCAAACGATGCCGGTGCCTGGATTATGTTAGGCGTATCCTTCCAAGGAGCCAAGCAGAAGAAAGAAGCAGAAAACGCATATACGACCGCTAAAAAATTGTTGACAGACAAAACATGTTCAGTTGAAGTGAAGGGACAGAAAGATTTATTGAAAAACGCTATTATCTATTATTCTGAAAAACTCTATACAGAAGGAAACACAGCAGGAGCAAAAGAGTGGTTAGATCTTGGGAAAGAGTGGTTCATGGACGACAAAGAATAC
>CALCNZ010000081.1 GCA_937897625.1 uncultured Flavobacteriales bacterium | reverse complement strand
GAGTTCAGACGTGTGCTCTTCCGATCTGTTGCTAAACAATTTTCCACCCGAACAATTCGATCCGAGGAAACGATTACGTCTTCGTCTACGAGCACCAAGGAAGCGCCTAAATCTAAAGCTTGCTGGGCAAAATGATTTCCATTGAAATTATCTCCTTTTAATGCGAAGAAGATATCATTCGGACGAACATTTCTTGTGTCGGTTGTGACACTTCGAACTTCTAAAAATTTTTGAAAAATGAATTCAATCATGGTGCTAAAATAAAACACCCCGCTGCTGCGGGGTGCTATGATTTACTATTTCTGAAAGATTATTCTCCTCCTTTCGCTCCGATACCAGATGGCGAACCTACGCGGTCCATTGCACAACGGAATCCGAGAGAACGGCTTGACTTTCTTTCGTCCATGAATCTTCTTGTACTTGGAATGTTGTAATACACACGATCTTCCCAGCTACCGCCTTTGTATACGCGAGATCTGTTGTTGATCAAAGTTGTTTTACCATAATCGTACATACGATCTGCACGATTCTCAAAGTCAGGATTCAAATATTTCGAACTGCTTTGGTAATCTCCATCGTTGTAATCAATGTTGTCTGCCTTACGGTAGTTTGTTCTGTTGATGTTTTCTTCCAACGAAACGTTTCTCATTTTTTGACGACCCGAAGTACTCACGATGAAGTTCTCAATGTTGTCAACCATGGTGTAAGCAATGTCAGCTTCTGAGCTACGAATCAATTCCATGATTTCATCCATGATAGCCATAGATTCCTCTTCACGACGTTGATCACGCTTCTCAATAGCTTGGTCAATCTTCACCAAACTTTGATCTAGAACTTGAATATCTTTCTCTCCGTATTTACTGCGTGTAATCAAAGTAGAATCTTTCAAGCTTTCAAGATATCTCTTAACCTCATCTACATCGTAAACGTTGTACGTTAACTTATCAGCAACTGATCCATCGCTATTCAATGTTTTAGTTTTGTATACGTTTCCACGGAACGGACGGAACTCAGAACGATCTTCATCTGTAAGCGGACGATATACATCTGCCACCCACTCTGAAACATTACCTGCCATGTTATATAATCCGAAATCGTTCGGTGGGTATTGGTAAACTGGCGCAGTAATATCAGCGTTATCATTCAAGTAACCTGCAACACCCATCGCATCTCCGGTTCCACGCATGAAGTTAGCACGCATTGTTCCGAAATACTCAGTTCCATTGTCGCCGTTACGAACGTAGTGACCATTCCAAGGATACGTTCTACGATCTGTAATTAATTCTTGGTAAGAGTTACCGATAAGTGCCATTGCAGCATATTCCCATTCTGCTTCAGTAGGCAGGCGGTAACGTGGTAACAAGATACCGTCTTCCATTCTTACTTTACGGAAAGGATCTCCTTTCGGATTGTAATTAGGGAGACCTTCTCCCAATTGCTCACCCTCGTATTGTCCGTTAAAATATGTTTCTGTTGTGAAATGCTCATCTGCTCCTTGCGCTGCTAGGTTGTGTGCAAGAAATCCTTCACGAACAAGAATTTGCTCATTTACACGATCTGTTCTCCAAGAGCAATAGTCGCTTGCTTGCAACCAACTTACACCAACCACTGGATAATCTTGGTAGGCCGGATGACGCAAGTACAACTCTACGTATTTCTCCATGTCTTGGTCTTTTTGTCTCCAGCAGTTTGTATCTGGAAGGGCGCGACCAATTAATTCTGGGTATGAATCGGCATAAACCATCTCTAACCAGTGCAAGTAATCTAACCAGTGTTGGTTGGTTACTTCCGTTTCATCCATGTAGAATGAACTTACGGTTACTGGTGTTTGAAGATGATCCCAGGTATAGTTTACGTCGTCTTCAACGCGACCCATTGAAAAGCGACCGCCTTCAATGAATACCAAACCTGGACCTGTCTCTTGACCAGCATATTCAGTCCTGTCAAAACCCCCATTGTCGGCGTTGTTGTATTCCCAACCCGTTGCGGTAGAACGATTCTCCTCGCAAGAGTTAAGAACAACCATGCCTGAAAGGGCGAGTGTTGTTAAGGTTAATTTAAAGTTTTTCATGATTTCCTATTTTATGAAATAACTGTTGGGTTTCTTGTGTAACTAAAAAGAAGGACACGCTATTGTGCGGAACTTCGGTTTTCTTGGACGACAATCAAAATTAATTGCCAAAGAAACTTCGTGTGAACCTCCAGTAGCTGGAGTTAACGCGCTAACTGTAATATCATAGCTATAACCCACACGAATATTGTCGTTCTGCAATCCTAAAGTCGCAATGAAGCTATCGCTGTATCGTTGTCCGAATAACAATCCGCGGAACCAAACTCCAGCAACAATAGGTCCTTTGGTAATATACATACCCAAGTTCAACTGTTGGAATTCACCTTGTCGGCGGTATAAAATGTTCGGAGAAAGTGTGCTTGAATCTTTGTACTTCTGTTTAATAGGAATAACAGCTCCGGCGTGCACAGTGTATTTCATTGGAAGGCGAGATGTTCCAACAATTAAACTCTCGTTTGGTTCGTTCAAGTGGTGAACTGCGAAACCGCCGTAGAACGTTTGGCTAAAACCTAGAACGCCCGCTGAAAAGTCAATGTTCTTCACGCTTCCACCGCGAGGAATGTCGTTGGTCTCATAAATGAATCCTTTGCGAGGATCGATCATATCTCCGAAAGTAAGCTTGCTCCAATCCAATGATTTTTGGAAGTAAGAAGCTTGGAAACCCGCTTTAATACTGAATTTACGATTGATTGCTTGTTGATAAGAGTAAATTCCACTTACCGTTGTAGTGTTCAAGGTGTTTTGAGCGGCGCGGTCGTTCATGACCATAATGCCTAAACCACCTGAAACAGTCTCGACATGCTGGTCATAACTAGCACATGTTGTGACGTAAGCACCTGTTAGTGAAGGCCACTGATTTCTGTAGTTCATTACAAAACGCGGACATTTGGAAGTCCCTGCAAACGCGGGATTCAAGTACAGTGGGTTGGAGTAAAACTGTGTGAACTCGGGATCTTGGGCCATAACGTTTGTTATACCCATTACACAGATCATGAACCCTAAGAATTTTAATTTCATCGCAATCTTCATTCGAAAGTTTGTAAAAAATATTCGATTCGAATAGCAATTATACAACATTTTTGCTTTCAAATTACATGAGGCCTAAACAATAAATCGGAATATCTTTGGTTATTGGCAGGCCTCAAAGCAAAACCTTAGAAGATTACATGCGAAAGATTAAGTTATTATTCATCTGTTTATCAGCGATTTGCGGAGCAAATGTTTCGGCTCAGGTTGTGCTTGTGCCCGAACAAAAAATAGAATGGCTCGACCTTCAACAAAACAGGACCAATTCCTCTGTTGTTGGAGACCTATGTGAATCGCTGGTTATCTCGAACAACTTCCCGCTTCCCTTTTTCGCTTTTCGTGCTTCTTCGCCAAAAGGAGAAAAATTCACTGAGCCTTTTCTTTCCAATGTTTCAACTTCCGAAATTAGTGCGAGCTATTTCGACAATGATCAACTCCAACAAATTGAAGAAGATTTTCGTGTGGAAGTTGAATCGGTTCAGTCCGACGAAAAGCACTCTCAAGTTGTAACCGTTTTTCCTTTCCGAAAAACCAATGGAAAAATTGAGCGACTCGTTTCTTTCGAAGTTCAAGGAGCGACTTCCTTTCAGGAAACCAAAAAAAATTATTATACCTATGCCGATCACAGTGTTTTATCATCAGGCGATATTTATAAAATTGCGATTGCAAAAGATGGTGTTTATAAAATTGACAGAAGCTTTCTTGAATCGTTGGGTATTTCTGTATCCGGACTGGATCCAAACACCATTAATATTTATGGAAATGGAGGATCACTTTTGCCCGAAAAAAACTTCGTAGACAAAGCAGATGACTTGGTTAAAAATGCTATTCATATTCAAGGTGAATCGGACGGCGTTTTCAATTCGAGCGATTACATTCTTTTTTATGGAAAAGGTCCAGACACATGGACCCTGGCGCAAGACGATGGCATTGGCAGGAAACGATGGTTTCACACCAAACATTACTACAGTGATTCAGCCTATTATTTCATTAAAATAAACGACACGGCACCGCTTCGCATTTCAACTGAGAATAACACTTCATCAGCGAATAGTACTTCCGATTCTTTTCAGGATTTTTTATACGTTGAAACCGATCAATATAGTCCGGCTAAATCTGGAAGAGAATTCTATGGCGATCTCTACGACGCTGTTCTTTCTGGTTCGTACTCCTTCAGTTTTCCGAATGTTAAAACAAGTCTTCCTGCGAGTATGGATTTCAATGCAATTGCGCGCACCATTGGCGGCAGTTCTGTATTCAACGCCACGATTCAGGGACAAGTAAACTCGGTTTCCATTGGAAATGTGACCGACTCTCCTACTTCGCAGGTTGCACGTGCAGGAAGAATCAATACTTCCTTCCAACCGACCAACGGGAATTTCAATGTTTCAGTAAGTTTTAATAAAGGCAATGCAGATGCCAAAGGTTGGTTAGATTATATCTGCGTGAATGCAACGCAAAATTTGAAAATGCAAGGAACGCAAATGCGTTTTCGCGATACAACATCAGTGGGCTTTGGGAACATCACAGAATTTCAAATTTCTGAACAATCTTATGCCGTGAATGAAATTTGGGATATTACCAATTTCACATCACCCACGCGCATGAACCTGAGCACAAGTGGAACACTTACGACTTGGACCACCTCCACAGAAAAACTAAAAGAATTTGTTGCATTTGCTTCGAGTTTTTACACGCCTACGGCAATAGGAAAAGTCGAGAATCAAGACATTCATTCCTGGGCGAGCACCGATTTAATAATAATTAGTTCACCCGTTTTGTTCCCGGTTGCTGAGGAAATTGCTACCATTCACAAGGCTCAAGGGCAATCTGTTCAAGTGGTTACTCCTATTCAAATCTTCAATGAATTTTCGAGTGGTAATCCAGACGTAATGGCTTTTCGTCAATTAATAAAAATGCAATACGACCGCGCCAACGGCGGAAAGCGCGCTCCTAAAAATTTACTTATTTTGGGCGATGGCGATTATTCCAGAAACAAGGGCCTCGCTAACCACGAAGGCACTAACGTTCTCATTTTTGAATCGAACAATTCACTTTCACCAACCAGCAGCTATGTGAGCGACGATTATTTCGTGATGGTCTCTCCTTTAGAAGTTGGGAATTCAACGGGGGTGCTGGATTGTGGAATTGGAAGAATTCCGGCGGGTTCTCTTGAAGAGGCCTATGGCTATTTGGGAAAGATCAAATCTTATTTAGCAAACAACACTTCCTCTACCGGCGGCGCTTATTGTTTGGGAGACATTCAAGATTCACCTTATGGAAACTGGCGCAACATTGTAACGTTTGTGGCAGATGATCAGGACGGAAGCGGAGGTGCATTCGAACAAGTGCATTTAAATTCTGCAGACGCTCTCTCGAAAATTGTTAAGACGAATCATCCGGAGTATGACATTTCCAAAATATACATGGACGCATTTAAGCAAATTTCAACACCCGGCGGAGAACGTTACATAGATGGTGAAAAGGCCATTCAGCAGCGCATTCAAAGTGGGTCTTTGCTTTTGACTTACATTGGGCATGGAGGTGAAAAGGGATGGGCACACGAACGTATTTTAGATCTTCCGACCATTGAAGGATTTACCAATAAATATCGCCTGCCTGTTTTCTTAACGGCTACATGCGAGTTGGCGAGATACGATGATCCTGAATTTAAGACAGCAGGTGAGCGATTGGTTATGAATGCCAACGGTGGTGCAATTGCTATGCTTACCACTACACGCATTGTTTTCAGCGGAGAAAATTACGAAATGGATTTGGCCTTCTTCGAGCATGCGTTGCACAGTGAAGGGGCCGCAGTGAAAACACTGGGCGAATTGAATATGCTTACGAAAAATGGTGTGTCTATTGGAAACGACAGCAAACCCAATTTCAGCTTGCTCGGAGACCCTGCACTAACCATGGTTTACCCGAAATTAAATGTGCAAACGACGCACATTAACAATATTGAATTAGCATCGTTTACAGACACACTGAAGGCCTTGGATGAAGTTGACTTCAAAGGGAAGGTTTCGGATGGAAGTGGAAATATTCTTAGCAATTTCAATGGGTTCATTTACCCAACGGTTTTCGATAAAGAATCGAAAGTCATAACCTTAAACAATGATCAGAATGGCGAGGAAGGTCAATTCCAAGAATTCTACACCTATAACAAAATTATTTATCGTGGAAAAGCAAGCGTAACGAACGGTGAATTTTCCTTCAAGTTTATTGTTCCCTTCGATATTAATTACACGGTTGACAGCGCTCGTGTAAGTTACTATACCGTTTCTGGAAACCAAGACGGACATGGCTATTGCAATTCATTTATGATCGGAAGTCTGAACCCAAATGCACAGTTGAACACCGTTGGACCGAAGATTTCTCTTTACCTCAATGACTCGACTTTTGTGAGTGGTGGTTCAACAAATACAACACCGATTATTCTTGCAAAACTTCAAGATGAAAACGGAATTAATACTGTGGGAAATGGTGTCGGTCATAACCTTACTGCCATTATCGATGGCAATTCTTCCAAGCCGGTTGTTTTGAATGACTATTACGAATCTGACATGGATACCTATACCAGCGGTGAAGTGCGCTATCCGCTGAGCACGCTTTCATTGGGTAAGCATACGCTCACCGTTAAAGCGTGGGATGTGTTTAACAACAGCAATGAAGAAACCATTGACTTTATGGTAGCCGAAGACTCGAAAGTAGCCTTAAGTCATTTATTGAATTACCCGAATCCGTTTACAACCCACACGAACTTTATTTACGAGCACAACCAAGCTTGTCAGCAGCTCGACGCTCGGGTGCAAATTTTCACGGTTAGTGGAAAATTAGTGAAGACCATTGAATCATCTTTCTACGCGACCGGTTTTCGCGGACAAGATATTCCATGGGACGGAAAAGATGATTTCGGCAATGCCATTGGCAAAGGAACTTATATCTACAAATTGGAACTTCGAAACGAAAAAGGACAGCGTGCGGAATCGTTTCAAAAATTGGTCATTTTAAAATAATCGGTTATAGGCATATGTATGTTAAATTTGCAGGAAGAATGAAACGTATTTTCAAAATAAAATTTATTGCAGCTGTATTGGTTTTGTTAACCTTTAGCGCGCATGCACAACTAACAAATCCGAACATGCTGAATGGTCGTCAATCTACGATTAACACCATCACCACTGCTGTTCCGTTTTTGACAATTGCTCCAGATTCTCGTTGCGGTGCGCTCGGAGATGCAGGTGTGGCTCTTGATCCAGATGCGAATAGCATTCACTGGAATCCATCGAAGATGGCATTTTCAGAAAACGATTTGGACGTGGCCATTTCCTACTCACCTTGGTTGCGCGCGTTGGTGAACGACATGAGCTTAACCTATTTAAGCGCGATCAAAAAACTAAGCAAGACCCAAGCAATTGGTGGTTCCCTGCGTTATTTCACCTTGGGTAATATTACATTTACCGACGAGGTTGGAACAAACATTATGGATTTCCGTCCAGCTGAATTCGCTATTGACTTGGCCTACTCACAAAAGCTTTCTAAAAAATTCTCTGGCGGAATTGCTCTTCGATACATCAATTCAAACTTAACTGGTCGCACCAATTTACAAGGTGCTGAAAGCCGTCCTGGACAATCTGTTGCTGTTGACGTTTCAACTTTTTACACCAACGATAAAATTAAAATTGCAGGCCGCAAATCTCAAATCAACTGGGGATTAAACATTTCGAACATTGGTGCGAAAATGAGCTACACCAATTCAGACAATCGCGATTTCATTCCAACGAATATGCGATTGGGAACTGCGATAGCAACAAACCTAGACGATTACAACAAGCTTACTTTTTTGTTTGACTTGAACAAGCTTTTGGTTCCTTCTCCGCCTATTTACAACAACGCGGGAGACACCATTATTTCAGGTTACAATCCAGTTGTTGGAACAGCAACAGGGATGGTTCAATCTTTTTATGATGCTCCAGGAATGTACGATCCTCAAACAGGTTCTATTGTACCAGGAAGTAAACTTCGCGAAGAAATTCGCGAGTACAATGTTGCTACTGGAATGGAGTATGATTTTGCAAAACAGTTCGCCATTCGCTTGGGATATTTCCACGAACATTACACGAAAGGAAATCGTCAGTTTATTACATTCGGGGCAGGACTTCACTATCAAGTATTGACCATTGACATGAGCTATTTGGTGAGCACCACGCAACAAAATCCGCTTGCGAATACCTTGCGCTTCAGCCTTCGTTTCAGTGTAGGTGCGAATGCTAAAGTTTCAGAACCTGTAGAATAATGAAGATTCGCGTAGGGTTTGGATACGACGTTCATCAGTTAACTGAAAACCGTGAGCTGTGGCTTGGAGGTGTTCAAATTCCGCACGACAAAGGAGCCTTGGGACATAGCGATGCTGATGTTCTTTTAC
>CALCNZ010000080.1 GCA_937897625.1 uncultured Flavobacteriales bacterium | reverse complement strand
TGTCACTTGCATACTTACCGTTCTAGCGGGAATTATGATGACCTATGCGTTTGTTCGCGGACACTTCCGCGCGCAACAACGAGCACACACATTCGCGTTGGCGCTATTGGGATGGTCCATTTTTCAAGCTACACTTGCATTGAATCGTTGGTACATGGACAAGAAAACTGGAACGGGACATCTGTTATTTCCAATTATCTTTTCTTCCGTGCTTATTCTGTTGTTGGCCTTTACTCCTCGCGGAGCAAGGTTTTTGAGAGCGCTTCGTCCGTCTTGGTTGTACAGCCTTCAATACTTGAGAATTCCTGTCGCTTCTATGTTTTACATCTTGGCAACATGGAAACAAACCCCTTGGGAAATGACATTTTACGGAATGAATTTCGATGTTGTATTTGGAATTGTTGCCCTGCTGTGTATGCCCATTTTCCCCAAGAAAAAAAGCAAGTATAAACTTGCCTTTTCAATCTTTAATGTAGTTGGAATTGCCTCTATTGTCTGGCAGTACATTTTAGTGTTAGGAAGTGTACCCAGCGATTCACAATGGTTGGGATTGACTCAACCGAATTACGCGGCAACGCACTTTCCATACGGATGGATGGTCACTGTACTCTTCCCACTAATACTCGCTTCCAATGTGGCGTTGTTGGTTCAAAACCTCACGCATCACGAGAAGCCCGTTTTGTAATTACGCCTTTTTCTCTTCCTTGTAAACCATGAATCCTGCGAAGGCAAGCAATGCGAAAAGCAAAGCTGAACCCGCGTAAGAAATGGTTGTTCCTTTCGTCCAAACCTTCGGTTCGAAAGACCATTCAACGGTGTGTGTTCCTGCAGGAACCATAGCTCCGCGAAGGACATAGTTCACGCGTGCAGCTTCCACTTCGTTTCCGTCTATTCTGCAAACCCAGCCTTCCGGATAATAGATCTCGCTGAATACCACAGGCTGTGCTTCTGCTGAAGTATTGTTCACTTCGTAACGCAAGACCTTCGTTTCGTAAGCTAACATGCGAACAGAAGCCGTGCTATCCACTACGCTTTGTGCTGCGTGGAATTGAGTTCCGAAAGCAGCCTGAGTAGTGGCTTCCATTTTAGGATCAATTTCACCCAAGGCAACCATTTCTTCGTCGCTGTTGTTGGTTGTTCTCACCTTCGAAACGAACCACGCATTTCCCATGGCGAATTTATTTGGAATGGCCGGTTGCTCGGGGCTTCCTATGTAATACTTGGTGTTCAGCATGTTTAACATGGAAAGACTTCCACCCAACGAATCGAAGGTACCCGCTTGTAAATAGGCCAATGCGCTATCCAATTCTTCTCCTAAATGGAAATCAATAATTTCCTGGAAACGCTTCAGCTTCGCGCCGTGGTAACCACCAATGCTCTTGTGGAAGAACGAAGTTTCTGCATCGTTGAACGTATTGCCCAATCGAGCCACACGGAAATCTGAATTCAATTGAAGTGCCCCGAAATTCGCTACTTCTTTCAACGCATCTTTCGATTTCACGTGATCGTAAATGCCAGAATTTTTCAAGACTTGTTCCAGAGCATTTGATTTATTGTCGAAATCTGCAACAGAAGATTTTTCAATATCGAGAATCGAGAAATCTGCCGCATTTGCTTTCACCGGAATCTCTTTTTCTTCAAGAGTAACAAATTGTTTGAAGGCTCCCTTTTCCTTGTCTAAATTCAAGTAGCGTCTTGAAACGCTGTATCCATCGAGCAAAACAATCACTCCAACTATTGGAAGAATAGCCATTTTCAATTTGTCGTTTTTCACATACAACAAGGCTAGTACTCCGCCTGAAACCAAGATTACCAAGAATAAAGAGCGCTTGGCATCGGCTTTGAAAATTTCAGCACGCACATCTTGCAAAGCGCTGCTGAACTCATCAATTGTCGCGACGCGTTCTTTCGGAGCGCCCTTCGAAAGTTCATCGAATTGTTCTTGCTCTTGCTGACTAATGAGGTCGCCGGTAGCACTTGGGCTTACATACAAATACATGATCACGATAGCGAAAACCGCAACAGCACTTGTCAGAATTTTCTTGCCATTCTTTCCCCAAGCTACTTCTCCTTCAACCAATTTCTTCAGGAAC
>CALCNZ010000079.1 GCA_937897625.1 uncultured Flavobacteriales bacterium | reverse complement strand
GCTTCAAGTTGGCCATGTGCAAGGCCTCGGTTACTTCACCTTCGGTCATAGCCGCATCGCCGATTGAGCAAACCACTACCGAAGGAATGTCGGTGTCGTTCAATCCTTGAAGTTCCTTGTACTGAACCCCCATGGCAACACCAACCGTTGGAATGGCCTGCATTCCGGTAGCAGATGACTGGTGCGGAATCTTCGGCATATTCGGACGGTTCAACGAAGGGTGGCTGTAGTACGTTCTTCCTCCACTGAACGGATCGTCTTTCTTGGCGAATAACTGAAGCATGAGTTCATATGGAGTCATACCAATACTCAGCAAAATACTGTCGTCTCTGTAGTATGCAGAAAGATAGTCGTCTTTGGTCAGCTGAAGCCCAAGCGCAATCTGGCAAGCCTCGTGTCCACGCGATGTTGCGTGCACATATTTCGAGGTCACTTTTGCATTGGCTTCGTATAAATCTGATAGCTGACGTGCCGTGGCCATTTTTTCAAAGGCCAAGAGCAAAGTGTCGCTGTTTAAGTTCAGTTCGTTTTCCATGAAATTTTCTTTCGGACTGCAAGTTACAACAACGCGGTATATGAAGGAAACCGTTTTACCTTTGGAAAATGGATTTTTTCAAATACCACGGCACCGGCAACGATTTCATTATGGTGGATAACCGTGAAACGTATTGGCAGCCCACATCGGAAGAAGTGGCCGAGCTCTGCGATAGACATTTCGGCATTGGCGCAGACGGCTTAATTTTAATTGAAGGCGACGAAGAGACTGAGTTCTACATGAACTATTACAACTCTGATGGGTCGCAATCTTTTTGTGGAAATGGAAGCCGCTGCGCGGTAGCCTTCGCAAAGAGTTTAGGTATGTTGGAAAAAGAAGAGGCATCCTTCCGAGCAATTGACGGTTATCACGAAGCGAAGATTGAAGGCGATGAAATTTCCATACGCATGAAAGATGTATTGGAGGTGGTTGTTCGAAATGAAAATGAATATTTCGTGAACACCGGTTCACCCCATGTGGTGCGTATGGTGGAAGATTTGAATCTTGATGTGATGGAATTAGGAAGTGCAGTTCGCTACAGTGAAGAATTCGAGAAGGAAGGAACGAACGTGAATTTTTTGACTTTGTTGAATACCAATGAAGCCATGGTTCGAACCTACGAAAGAGGAGTAGAAGGTGAGACGCTTTCATGCGGAACAGGTGTAACAGCATGCGCACTTGTTATGCATCATTTGTCGAACAGCACCGAAGAAAAACACATTCACGCATTGGGTGGCGATTTGACAATTCGTTTTGAAAAGACTGAAAAGGGATATGAAAACATTTGGTTATGCGGGCCAGCGCAACTGGTCTTTAAAGGAGAATGGATGCCATGAATAGAATTTTAGCTTGTGTGCTTTTTGTGGTGTTTGCGCATGGTGCAAATGCGACTGTTAATAATCACGTGGGGGAACTTCCTCGCATGTCGCTTCTCACGTGCTCTCCGGGAGAAGAGCTCTACACGTGCTTTGGACACAGCGCCATTCGTTACACAGATACCTTGAATGGGGAGTGGGTAGATTATGTATTCAATTACGGAACCTTCGAATTCTCTGAAGGGTTCTATTTGAAATTCGCCCGAGGGAAATTAAATTACATGCTGTCGGTTGAAGAATTTGCTTCATTCCAGCAACAGTATTTATTTGGTGGAAGAGGAATTTTGGAGAATGAATTCAAATTAACCGCAGAGCAAATAAGATACTTGGGAACTTTGCTTATTGAAAATGCAAAAAAAGAAAACAAGTATTTTCAATACGATTTCTTTTACGACAATTGCGCCACCCGCGTTCGAGACATTGTGCTGAAGGCTTTTCCAGAAATTCAACAGAACGAAAAGACTTTTGCGAGCCGACCAAAATTCAGACACGATATAGATGTTTACTTGGCTCATCAGTATTGGGCAGACTTTGGAATTGATTTGGTCTTGGGAGTGCCTTGCGATAAAACGCCAGAGGCTGGACAAACTTCTTTTTTACCCGATAGTCTTCAGTCGAATATGATGGCTTGGACCATAAATGGACAGAAGATTTTAGGAAGAACAGATGAAATTTTACCAGTAGATGATTCGTTGTTTGAGAAGAAAGCTCCTTCAGCGAAGCCAGTCTTTTATGTGACGCTTTCAGCCTTGCTTTTCGGTGGGTTCAGTTTGTATTTATGGAAGAAGAAAAGAAGTTGGAATTTATCTGAACGAATCTTCCTTGGATTCTTCGGTTTGCTCGGAGTGGTGCTGATCGTTATGTGGTTCCTTACAGATCACACAACGACGAAATGGAACTTCAATATTCTTTGGGCGAATCCGCTCTTGTTTGCGGTGGCATTTGCTAAAGTGAATTTGTTGAAAGCTTGGATTCGTAAATACGCGTTCATTCAAATAATTCTTTCAGCGTATGTGCTGCTTGCTGTATTCATTCCGGTAATTGGAATTCAAACTTTTCCAAATGAAATAGGAGCTTGGCTGGTTGCTCAAGTAATTTTGTTGTATCGATTTACCCGAATCACAAAACCTGTTCAAGGATAGATTATATTTGATACCATGCACGCGAGAATTTACGTTTGTTTAAGCTTATGTATCGCTCTTCTTTCTTCATGCAAGAAAGATGAACCCACCACGTGGGAATCGAATTGGGTAGCGCCTTTGGCACACGGCAGGTTAACTCTTTCCGATTTAACTGCAGACAATGGCTACACAGACAACGCAGGAATCTATCATTTGTATTTCGAAAAAATAATTTCAGGATTTGGAACAACAGATCTAACACAGATTCCAGATACAAACATTTCACAGAAATTTGTCGTGCCGCTTACCGGAGGACCTTTTCAAATTCCCGGAAATACCGCAATCATTACACAGAATCAGAACTATTCTGTGGAAACAAACGGCACCGGTTTGCGCATGGTGAAAGTGAAATCAGGACAAATGATTGTACATGTGAAGTCTTATGTGAATGCATACTTACATCCGAGCTTTACCTTGTATAATGTGTCAGAGATATACGGAAACAATACAGACATTGATTTTGCATTGGCACCGGGAAGTCCTGCCGTTCCTACAGAAGGATATTACACGGTAGACATGTCGAACAAATACGTTGTTCTTTCAGGAACTACTGGTTTCGATTACAACAAGCTTTCAACACATTTGGAAATAAAAACTGAAGAGAATACTACTGCCGATCAGAACACCATTTATGGTCAAGACTCAGTGCGTTTTGAATTGCTTATGTCCGATCTAATTATTGATTACGCTAAAGGATATTTCGGAAATGATACGTATTCATTTGACGAGTCGTTTAACTTGGCAGAAGGCGCGAATATGCCAACAGGATCATTGGCCCTGGAGCAGGCTTCGCTTGGATTTCATGTCACTCACAAAATGGGATTCGATGGTAAGTTGAAGATAAACAATGTTTCAGGAACAAATGCGGGCACAGGAAATGCCGTTCAACTTTCAGGTGGAAATTTGTACGATCCTTTCTTCATAACACGTTCCATTGACAACGGAGGAATCGCTTCTGTTTCCAACTACGACATTCATTTGAACGAGGGAAACAGTAACATCACTTCCTTCATGGGGAATTTGCCGAACGCCATTTCATTCCAAGGAAATTTGCAATTGAATCCGTTTGGAAATGTGAGCGATGGAAACGATTTCTTTTATGCGAATCAATTGACTGAAGCGAAATTGGTTGTTGATGTGCCTCTGCGTTTGGCCGCGAATGACTTGACTTTGCGAGATACCCTGAATGTTGATATTACATCAGATGTGGCGAGGGTAAGCTCATTGACATTAGATATTCAGAATGCTTTTCCAATGGAATGGAAGTTAAAATTGTACACGCTTTCAGGCGTTTTAATAGCTTCGGATTTGATTGTGTCGAGTGGAAATAGCATAGATGCACTGGCACTTCCAAGTTCATCTGCATTACAAATTCCAATTTCAGAATCGCAATGGAATGGAATTAAATCGGAAGGAAAATTAATTCTTCAAGTCATCTCAAATACACCTTCATTTCCACAGTTGGTGAATTTATACAATTCATATTTTATTGATGTTCGTGTGAAAGCGGGCGTTGTAATTAATGCTGAGGTGCAATGAAAAAGATAATTTTTGCCACA